>JBBSYU010000068.1:0-2700 GCA_038045105.1 Nanobdellota archaeon
CTTTAAATATGTTACTAAAATAAGTTTGAAGAATTCTCATAGGAGTAATGTAAATTCTGATAAGTTATGTAAGAGCAGATTAAAGATGTTAATGATATATTGTTCTCGCTTAATCATTTATTAATAACATTATTTACACATTACCAATATATTCCAGAATAATCATATTTAAAAGAATTAATTGTTTTTATGAATTATGAAAGCTTATTTAAATAATATTGTGGTTGTTGGACAGGGAATGTTTCCAAATGAAGTAATTGTCCAGTATTATGACTCTCTGGGAAGAGTTTTGAGTGGTTTTTTTGATAAGCAATTTGTTAAAGAAGGAAAATTAGAAGTCAATGTTCTTTTTTCAAACAGCGAACAGACAACTATAACTGCACCTCAACAGGGTTTTTTAGAAAGGAATGCTCTTTTAGCTGTGCCTGGCGAAGAGATATCTATGGAGTGACCACTAAATCATAAAAAACCATTTACAAAGGAATAGTTTTTTATAGTCAAAATTACTACTTGATAATAGATGAAAAAGAGGGGGGTTAATTTTAAAAGGTATGATATTATTTGTTAGAGATTAAATTTATTGACTAAGCTATGAAAAAAAAGATTAAGAAAATAAAAAGAAGACAGGCTGTAATTGCTCTTGCACCTATAAAATATTTTGATATTTCTAAGAAAGACAATCTTAAAAAAATCAAGAAATACATAAGAATGGCTGCAAAAAGAAAAGCGGATATTATTTGTTTTCCTGAATCTTGCCTGCATAAAACAGAAATTCTGCATTTTGAAAATAGAATAATAAAAGAGATAAGAGAGGAATGCAGAAAAAATTCAATTTGGTGCATTATTACTGAAGATATTGTACTGAAGAAAAAACCATATAACACAGCTCTCCTGATTGACAGGGGCGGGGAAATAAGAGGCAAGTATAAAAAAATACACATTCATGATGAAGATGTAAGAGCTGGGAAAAAAACAAGGATTTTCAAAACTGATTTTGCAAAGATAGGCATTGTCATTTGCTGGGACTTGACTTTTCCAGAACTTTTTAGGAAAATGAAGGAGAAAGGAGCAGAGATTGTTTTTTGCCCTTCTCAATGGTGCTATGAAAATAAAGCCTATGATAAAAAACACAAGGAGAGGGAAATAAGTTTATTGAAATCCCTAGTTAGTGCGAGGGCTTTTGAAAATGTTTATTTTGTTGCATTATGCAATCCACTGGTTGACAGAGAAGACATGGTTTCTTATTCTGCTATTGTTTCTCCGCACCGAGTAATCAAAGAAACGATAGACAAGGAGTGCTTGATGATTGCAAAACTTAATTTGAATTTGATTAAACAGATTGAAAGCATTTATGCCAAGAGGCAGTCTTAATCTAAATGACATCCTCCCACACATAAATGTGTGGGTTTCCTTGGTAATGCCTAATCTCCGTTGTTACATCTGTTCATTAAGCGCTTAATCATTTCATCTGCAAAGCTTATAAATTTTGACATTACTGATATTTACCACATCATAAATGATGCGGATTTCTTCTCATTTAAAAAAATTAAAGAATTTATTCTAAAAAATAGAACATATTGGTAATAGAATAAATTAGGGGTTATGAAGATGAGTAGATTTTTAGAGAGCAACATAAACTTTCTCTAATATTCACAGAAGCCATAACTGATAAGGAATATATAATTCCAATAATTCAGAGTGTATAAAATTTAAAAATTTATTTATTTTCTATATGAGCATGCTCATTTATTTCCTTTAATAATAAATCCAGCACCATTCCAATTAATTTTTCCCTTTCTTTTTCAAAGAAATCAAATGCGGGAGCTGAATTTACCTCTAAGACATACCATTTATTATTCTTTTTTAATAAATCAATTCCGCAAACTTTTATATGAACTGCTTCTACAACTTTATTAATTATCTTTTCTAACTTTTTTCCTACTCTGAATCTTTTTATTTTTTTAGCATAAACTCCTGTTGATTTCCATCCACGATTAGATTTCAATGCTGTCTGAACTATTTTTTTGTCTATGACCATAACTCTATAGCAATTGGAACGTATAAATTCCTGAGCAATTATAGGAGCTTTTTCACTTCCTTTTCTCCAGAATTTTTCAATTATTCTTTCAGTCTGTTCTATATTATCTGCCTTGTCAACGAATTCTCCCTGAGTTCCAAAAACTCTTTTTAAGATTACAGGCCATCTGCCAAATTCTTTTAATTCTTCTTTTGCTGCATTTATATCCTCTGAGAGAAGAATTGTTTCCGGAGTTGGAATTTTATTTTTTTTGCAATCAAGAAAAAACATCCACTTATCCTCATGATAATAACAGGCTCTTGAAGAATCAATAACTTTTTTTCCCAGTTCTTCCATTGTTTTGACAAATTCTGGTGCATAATCCTCTGCAGAATTATTAAAAATTATCTTGCATCTTTTTGCTTTTTTTTCTAGTTCTTTTTCATTAAATTTTTTGCAGATATTAAACATAACAAGTTCTATATTTCTCTTTTTTGCTTCCTTCAAAAAGATTTCCTCGTCTTTTCCAGGACTTCTTTCACAGAAGATATAACCCATCACCAACTTTTTCATGAAATAAAAAAGATTTCTTTGTATTTAAATTCTTTTATATTTTTGGTAATGTAATATGTCAAGAATTCTGGGTTAAAAGCAAATTTAAATTGAGGGTATTTTTCTGCCAG
>JBBSYU010000069.1:0-2183 GCA_038045105.1 Nanobdellota archaeon
GATCCTGACGTTATGGATGTTTTTGGTCGGGACATGGCAAATGATAATAAAGATCCAGATGTAAAATGAATAACAATAAAGAGTTTTTAGACAATAAATTTAAGCAGGTAGCAAAACTTATAGCACCAAATTCAAAAATACTTGACATTGGATGCAATGACGGGAATTTAAGAAATTTTCTTGCTAATGCAATGTATTACGCAGTTGATTTAGATAAAGAAATGATTAAAAATCTTGTAAAAGCAGGAATTAAAGCAAAATCAGCCGATTTAAACAAAAATCCTTTGCCCTTTAAAAAAGAGCAATTTGATTATATTTTATTATTGGATGTTTTAGAGCATGTTGTAAACCCTCAGAAATTACTTTCTGATTCCAAGGAAAGATTAAAAGAAAATGGAAAAATGGTAATAACTCTTCCAAATGATTATCATATATTAAATAAAATAAGATTTATTTTCAACAAGCCTCTTACAGAAGACCCCTTTGCACCTTATGGGCATCTGCATTACTTTTCAATAAAAGATGGAGAAAGATTCCTGATAAAAAATGGCTTTAAAATTCTGGAAAAATATCCTATTGCTCCTGTCAAGCCTTCTTTTATCCCTCAATCAATAAAGAATTTTCTCGGAAAATTCTTTCAGCAAAGCTTTGCAAGAGATATTTTGTATTTGATTTCTATTAATGAAAATAAATGATAAATATGTTAGTAGTGTAAAAACTGATATGATTTGTATGAGATGATTAAGCGAGAGCAACAGAGACCACAACTGATAAAATATATATGATTCCAATAAATATATCTTATATTTTCTAAACCATCTTACACCCTTCACATAAAACCGGAGCCTTTCTCTCTCTTAATAATTTTCTATATGTCTGGTATTTTTTTCCATTCCAGATTTTACAGAAATCATCCTTTAAGATATTCCCAAAATAAGGCTCTCTGTAGTCAAGTATTTTACAGCAGGGAGTTACATAACCATTCCAGGTTATGTATATGCTTCTCCAGGGCCAAATGCACCCAGGACTTTTTTCTTCATCAAAAATAAGAGTTATTCCTTCTTTTTTAGCTATTTTTTTTGCCTGATTTATATTTTCTTTTAATCTTTCATTCAGGCTTGAAACTGCCTGTAATTTTATTTTTGAATCATATTTCTCAATATAATCACTTTTTTCCTGCATAGTCTGGAATCCTATTTTTTTTACTCCAAGTTTTTTTGCTAAAATAACAAATTCAGATAATTCCTCAATATTATCTTTTAAAATTATAGAAGCAATTGAAACAATGGTTTTTCTATTTCTTTTTTTCAACTCTAATGCAAGATTTTTAATGTTTTCCAATACTTTTTCAAATTTAGCTCCTTTTCTTATTTTTTCATATTTTTCCTTGTTAGTTGAATCTATTGAAATTCCTATCTCCCCTATCTCTACATCACAAATTTTATCAATTACATTTTTCGTCAAACAGGTTCCATTTGTAGTAAAGTAAACAATAATCCCTCTTTTATTTGCATATTCAATCATCTTGAAGATTTCTGGATTAAGAAATGGTTCTCCCTGTCCAGAAAGATGAATTTTAAACAAAGAATCTAATTTATCCAAGATTATTTTAAAATTCTCAAAAGACATAGTTCCTATTGGAACCCCAATCTCTTTTCTTATGCACATTTCACAATCAAGATTACATTCTGAAGTAGGCTCAATCTGGGCTATGACGGGCTTATTTTTAATAACCAATGGTTTTGATAAATTTGTTTTTAAGAATCTTAATATATTAAGGCTGATTTTTAATTTTTGTTTCAGAGAAGCATTTGAAAAAGAGCTGTTACTCCTAAAAGCATCATAATACTTTCTTAATCTCATAATCTTATAAAACATATATTTTTTTATAGAAGCCTCTATATAAAGTTTTCTTTAATTTTCTTTATTGGTAATAACATAAATTTCAAGTTTTGTAAGCATGCATAAGCTATTCTTCTCGTCATCTACATAACTGAATATATTGGAAATACTAATAATTTTTAAATATTGAACTTCTTTGACTCTTTATCTGGTGATGTTAAGCCAGCGGGTGATGAAACATGCTTTTACCGATGATAACTACCCCCTCCCCTCAATAGTTTGTTATTAATTAATAAAATAGTCAGTTTATATTCGGAGAATACAAATTTTTAATGAATTTA
>JBBSYU010000070.1:0-7304 GCA_038045105.1 Nanobdellota archaeon
AGATGTTTTTAAATTCTATAATTCTAGAGAGAAGAAGAATTAGTACGCAAAGCTCTACAGATACCATAATTTATAAGGTAATTATAATACTGAAATATATTGGAATTGTGAAAACTTTAAGAAATGTTTATGAGAAGCGAGAAGTGAAACTGACTAAACTCTCGCTTAATCAATAGATGCTTCATATACTAAAGAATTTATGATACCAAAACGTATTGGTAATGTATAAAACAGATGAGTTATGGAGATGAAGGGATTAAGTTATGGCAGAGAAAGTAAAAGTTATGAATCAGAAGCTCTCTAAAATCAACAGATTCCTTAACTTATAAAGTATTTATGATACTGATAAAGTATTGGAATTGTGAAAACTGATGAGTTATGGAGATGAGAAGCAAGAGTTATTAATTACAAAACAAAACAGATTAATTTATAAACAATAAAAATAAACAAATTAATATGAAAATAAGTGAATTAAGAAGCGGGCAGGGAGCTCTTTTTAAAAAAAAGACCTCGGAGAAAAAATGAAAATATCTGAATTAAGAAGCGGGCAGGGAAATGTTGAAGTTGAAGGAACTTTGAAAGATATTGGAGATACGAGGAGCTTTAACAAATATGGAAGAGAGCTTCGTGTTGCGAATGCTATTCTTTTTGATGAATCTGGGGCAGTTAAACTGACTCTTTGGAATGATGATGTTACTCGATTTAAGAATGGAGATAAAATAAAGATTATAAATGGTTATGTAAGCGAGTTCCAGGGTGAAAAGCAATTGACTTCTGGAAAGTTTGGAAGAATGGAAAAGATAAGCGAGAATGTTACTAAGAATTCTGATTCAGAATCAGCTGATGAAGAGAGTTCTTCAGAAAAGACTTCGGAGAAAGAAGAAGAGGAAATTGAAGAAGTTCTTGAAGAATCTGAGGAAGAGATTTAGATAGTTAGATATTTATTAATATATTTCCTAATGAGATATTGTTTAAAAATGGTTTTTAATTTTGATTTAAATGGATTTCATGATTTATCCTACTTTTGAAATTGTTGAAGGAAGAGGAGTTATTCCAAGAATTTATCTTCCACGAGACTTTAAAAAATTAGTTCCAATTTTTTATGAACAAGGAAGAAAACAAGAGGTTATTGATTATGTTCATGGATTAGCAAGAATGATAGAAGATGAAAATTTTAAGAATATTAGGCTTAATTGGGATGATGTATTAGGTTTAAGAAATATTTCTATAAGCTCTAGTTGCGGATTAGATTTAGATGTATCAGGATGGCCTAATTTTCAAGAGCATAATTTAGGGGGGAGTGGAAGAGCTTCGTTCATTGGAGGAGCTATTGCAATGAAATATATTTCTGAATTGTTGAAATCAAGGCCAAATGCGCCTGAATAACTCTTCTTTATATGAATTAATAAATATGCATTTTTTATTATAATGTATATTTAAAAACTCTTTTTTCTATTTATTAGTATGGGAAGCTGCAAAAAAGCAAGTTTAGTTGCAAGAGTTTTAAGATGGCAAATTCCAGAGTCATTAAGAAAAATTATTTCTTATGGAAATCAGCTGAATGGGATGATAGGATTCTGTAAAAGAGGAAGATTAAAAATAAGTGAAGCAGATTATGATAGACTGGAAAAAGCTTATGGAATTATTGGAAATGTTATGGCTTCAAGAGGAGTTGATTTAAATTATGTTCCTAAGAGAAGAGTAGAGGATTATATTGATGCTCACAGGAAAAGAGTAATGGTAATGTGAGTTAAGTTTTAATCATTCGCTTCTATACATATTCAGCCCATTGGAAACAATGATTGCTCCGCGCTTTTCCATTAGATATTCTCTTTCTTTTTCATCTAAATCTAACTTATCTTCTGTATGCTTGTCAATGATTAATGGCAGAAAAAAGCTTTCTTTCATTGCTTTTTTCTTTGACATGTGGGATATCTGCGCATATTTTGCAACAATTGATTTCTTTTTTGCATTTTTCTGGTTAGAGAGCCAGATTTTTAATATTCTTGAAGGTGGTTTGTATTGGGTGAATTTCTGTGATTTTGTTTTTGATGAAGATGATATTCCAAATGAAAGAAAAAAATTCTGGTAAACTAAAAATCTCCAGTATTGCTGGCGATAAATTCTTCCTTTGAAGATATCTGATTTGCTTAGAGATTCATAGGCTTTTGCAAGAGCTTCTCCACTATATTCAGCCGGAATATTTTCCTCAACCCATAAAGCAATCTCATCTAATTCCATATTTGTATTATTAAAAACTTCGAATGTTTCAGAGGTTAATGGATTCTGGAATAATTTTTTTAGTGTTTCAAATATTGATATTTGTTTTTCTCTTTCTGAAAATTCTGATAAAAGAACATCTTCTCCAAGGCTTATTGCTGTCTGCAAGTCATTAAGAGCAGAACGAACATCACCTTTTGCATTTTTTGAAATAAGAGTGATTGTTTCTTTTTTCAGTTGCTTGTTTTCTTTTTTTAATATTTCAATTATTATATCTGTTAATATTGGTTCTTTAAGCTCTTTTAAATTTACAATCTGGCATTTTTGCCTTAGCAATGAGAATTTTCTCTGCCAGATGTCATTAGAGGTTATTATTATTGGAAAACTTGATTTGCTGATTAAAACAAGAAGTTCTGGCAATCCTCCTTTGTCTGAAGCTGTTATTCCATCTGCCTCATCTATTAAAATTATCTTTCCTTTATTAAAAAGAGACTGCTGGGTTGACGCTGGCTTGAGTATTTCATCTAATTTCAGCCTGTTCCTTAAATCACTTGCATTTAATTCAAATAATTCCAGATTATACTCGTTTGCAAGAGCAATTGTCATTGATGTTTTTCCTGTTCCAACAGGGCCATTAAGAATAAGTGCTTTTTTTCTTGGAAAATTGCTGAAGAAAGTTTTAA
The DNA here is from genome assembly GCA_038045105.1 of Nanobdellota archaeon. Taxonomy (GTDB): domain Archaea; phylum Nanobdellota; class Nanobdellia; order Pacearchaeales; family GW2011-AR1; genus ARS1285. Next base: position 2,904 of record JBBSYU010000070.1, read on the forward strand.
TCTCATGGACTGCCATATCCTGCCCTTTTATTTCTGAGAATCTGCTTGCCCTGTATTTCTCAATTAGTGGGAGTGTCATTTTAAATTTGAAAACTGATTTAATTCTTCATCTTTTAGTTTTGATAGGTTTATAAAGAAATCTGCTTCACGTTGCAACTCTTTAGAGGAGATATTTGGATGAGATGCTATTACTATTCTTTTTCCATGATTTTTAGCCATTTTTATAGCATCTATCAAGTCTATATCTCCTGAACAAATAATTGCAATATCAAAATTATTATTTAAAGCATTATATATCAAGTCTACTGCAATTTTTACATCAACTCCTTTTTGGATAACTTTTCCATCTTCATATTTTAAAGGGAGAGTTTTTAATTCAAAAAAATTGAATTTTTTTGTTACTTCAAAAAATCTTCTTTGGGTTTCTATCTTCTTTTTTATGTATTCAATTTTTTCATTTTCTTTTATCTTTTTTGTCATAGCAGAGTTATACTCTCCAGTATACGCATAAGTTCTTATTATTGATTCTTCATTACAACTTATATAATTTAATTTTTCTCTTAGAAATCTTACTATAAAATATTGGAACTTTCCAAAGTCATAAAATCTTTCTTTGTTTGTTAAAAAGAGACTTTGCCTAAAATTGTCTAAATCTAAAAAAATCATCACCTTCATTTTATTAAAAAACAGGGGATTTAGTAGTCTCTTGCGAGACATCCCCTTTCGTATCTATTATGTAATTTAATTAATATTATCTAATTTATAAGCCTTTCTGTCATGTTTTTTATATTTATTTTATTCTTGATAAATCTTGATTTATTATGATTGGATTAATGCCTAAAATTTCGTCTTTGAATATATTGTCTGGAATTGGATTATAGAAAAAAATCTTTTTCCCCAATTCCCATGCTTTAATAATTTCCATGAATGTTGCTCCTCCAATATAGTTTGGCTGATTATTTTTTTCCAGATTTAAAACAAGTATAGCGTCATTTTGTTTTATTTTTGGTTCATGCAATAGCATCATTTGTCTTTTCCAGCTTGAATGTTCTTCAGTGCTTAATTTTTTCATTTCTTCTTCTTTAAAAGGTTCGTCATAACTATTCGGAAGCATGATTATATGCCCTATTCTTTCCAGTTCTCTTTGAATTTCTGGAATTCTATCATAAAAATGCTTGTTACATGCTATAAATATTTTTATCTTACTCTTTTATAACTTTCAAATTTAATATCAGGATTATTTGGATCAAAAACTTCAATAACTTTATACAATCCCTTTGTATGGGGTTGTTCTTCAATTAAAAAATGCGATGCTTCTAATATTCTTATGCTTGCAAGAGGTCTTGATAATTGTTGATCACCTTTTGTTTCTAACAACGGAATCTCTCCTTCTAACCAATAATTCCTCTGCCCTTTTTTAAGAAATTCATAGGTTTTTCCTTGCTTTAAATTCTCTGGAAGACATTCTGATTCTAATCTTCCTTTTGTTCCAAATCTTCTTAGTGCTAAATCTGGATTAAATTCTACTTGTATTCCCATTTTATATTTTATTATTGGAATTGTAAAAACTTTTTAGAAAAGTTTTAACAAAATCATGATTTATCTTGATATGATTTAAAACTTTAAGAAGTTGTTTAATTAATTGATTAAGTTGATGTAACCTAAATGAATTATGATTCATTTACTTATCTTCACATGCTTTACAAAACTTCTTTTGCTTCTCATCTTTAAAACTTTTTAAAAAAGTTTTAACAAAATCATGGTTTATCTTGATATTATTCATAACTTTTTAGTTTATTTTATTACTAATAATTTATTCTATTTTAAACATCATTCTATGTTTGACAGTGCTCTTCTTAGTGCTTCGTATAAACCTGATGCTTTTCTTGGATCTTGAAATGTTTCTCTTGCCCTAAGTGTCTGAGGTATATTTTGGTTTTTATTATTTCTTCTTGAATCATATACATCCACTTGATAATCTCCCTCAAGAGTATGTTCGATTTTTTTAATGGTTATCCTGTAATTTCCTTGGGATTCTTCTCTTGGAAAGAAATCTCCTGTAGCTTGAACTGGGACTTGAAAGTTACTAAAAAAAGATTTTTCATATCCAACTAGTGTTGCTGTTCCTTTATCTATTTGTCTGAATTTGTCAACTATTGATACCATTTTATTTCATTCCTCTTCCTGCCAGGACAAAGCTTGCTATAAGAGATTCCAGCTGAATGAATTCATCACTGCCTTCAACCATCCTGAATTCTATTTCACCTGTTTTTTCTGTGAGCCTTACTTTTAATTCGCTGTCTATCTGTAAATTCCAGATTTCCTTTTGAATTGATTTTATAATATCTGTTCCTGAAACAGATTCTTTCAGCATAACTTCAAGAAGTTTTTCTTTTGCCTTTAAGAAATCACCTGACAATGCGTACTCTAATACTATTTTTATTTCAGCTGGCTCTGCACCTGAAATCATCGTATTAACAAGTTCATGCGAGATATTTGGAGAGATTGATGCTGATGCCTGCAATAAATTAATAACTCTCCTGCAGTCTCCTTCACTGGCTTCATATAGTGTTTCTATTGTCTTATCATCAATCTGCAGTTTTTCCTTTTCTATTATAACTCTTATTCTTTTTTCAATATCTTTTTTCTCTAATAATTTAAACCTGAAGATTACACATCTTGATTGAATTGGATCAATTACCTTTGAAGAATAGTTGCAGGACATTATGAATCTGCAGGTTGAGGTGTAATTTTCCATTGTTCTTCTCAATGCCTGCTGGGCTTCTTTTGTCAAAGCATCTGCTTCATCTAAGAAAATAACTTTAAATGAAACATTTCCAAGCGCTTTGGTTCTTGCAAAATCCTTAACTTTTTGCCTTACTACATCAATGCCCCTCTCATCAGAAGCATTTAGTTCCAGATAATTTTCTTTCCAGTTAGCGCCAAAAAGATCTTTAACAACTATTAGCGCCAGAGTGGATTTTCCTGTTCCAGGAGGGCCTGCAAAAAGCATGTGAGGAATATTCAATGACTTTGCCAAATTCTGAACTTTCTTTACAATTTCATCCTGCCCAACCACTTCGTCAAACCTCTTAGGGCGGTATTTTTCTGTCCAGATAGTTGTAGAATCTTCCATCTTTTTTATTTTTTTAGAATAGAATTTGATATGAAAGTTGTTTTATAAAGATTGTTGTAGGGGATTGATAAGATTGGAGATTTTGTTGCTATGGAATATTGGTAATGTGAATGCTGGAGGATTTTGCAGATGATAAGATAAAAATGGTGATGAGTAATAAAGCAAAGTTTATAAACTAATTTTTTCTTTGATTTTTATGAAACGCTCAAGTCGTAGATGGAAAAAGAAAAACCAGATGAGATGGAAATGGCAGAGAAAAAGACTTAGACGTGTCATGAAGAAAAGAAAGCAAAGAAAATCATTCTGATTCTGATTGGATTATTATTAATTATAGGAAATCACTTTAATAATCGTATAAGCGTTAGTGATTTACTATTTAGGGAATAACATTAAAAGTTACGGAAATTAATGTTATTCACTATAATTATTTTTGGTCAATACTTTCGTTAGTTTTATAAGTCTATTAATTTTTGAATTATTGTAGCCCCATAGTATAGTGGTCAAGTATACGAGGTTCTGAACCTTGTGACCCAGGTTCGAATCCTGGTGGGGCTATACATCTTTTAGGCAGATTTCTTGGGTTGTACAAATGAACATACAGGTTTTTTAAAAATAAACCTTGCTTTTGTATAACTATGAAACGAGACCCTTATAACAATATAGAAAGATGGGAAAAATGGAAACAGAATGTTAGAAAAGGAATTCCCGAAATTAGTAAAGCAAATTCTGAAGTTATTTTAGAATATCTAAGAGATATGGAGCTTGGATTAAATATTGGAGTGGGTAGTTCAAAAGGTGGAAGAGCACCAAGTAGATTAAATGACCTTAAAGTAAAACTTATCTTTTTTGCAAAGCAGTTAGAACAATTGTTCAATATTTCAGATTTAAGAAATATAACTGAAGAACAATTATTTGAATTTTTTAGAGAATTGCAATCTGGAAAGATAAAAACTGAACGAGGGAAAACTTACAAATGTATAGACACCTTTGCAAGAGATTTTAAAAGTTTCTGGAATTGGTATATTAAATCAAGTAGAAAAAGAGGGAAGGAGATTTCAAACATAATTCAAGACCTTGAAGTAAGTAAAGAAAAACCAGACTGGGTTTATTTAACAGAAGAACAGGTTAGGGAACTTGCTGATGCATCAAACTTTGATTATAAAATGTTAATTTATTTTTTATATGATACAGGAATTAGACCTCCAAGTGAATTAATTACTTGAGTTTTCTATAAAAATTAGTCACTACGCTTTTATCGAATACAA
>JBBSYU010000071.1:0-4550 GCA_038045105.1 Nanobdellota archaeon
GGGTGCTCAGAAATCTTTGATTTCTGACATGTGGTGGCACATTGTTTTTTTGATAATACTGATACATTATTTTGCAATTCAGAAATTTTTATAATTTCTGATTCTCCAAATCTTATGATTTAGCTATCTTCCACATCAGCTCAAAATAGGTTTTATAGGCATTTGCAATTTCTTTGTTTTTTATAAGAATTGCAATTGGTTCTTTTGCCCATAAGATTATTGCTGTTTTATCATTGTATATGTTTACTGCAACAGGATTTGCATATTTTTGCGGAAGATATTTTATTTCTGCTAATGGAATACGGGATATTTTTTTATCTGTTGCAATTATTCTTGATTTAATATTCTTTTGTTTTCTTGTTTTATCATACCATTTAAAATAAAATTGAAGTGTTTCATAGGCTAATGGACTTGCTCCAAGAATTAAAATTTCTTTACTATTTAGCTGGTCTTCAAAAATTGTTTTTAATCCCTCTTTTCCTTTATAAAAATTTGTTTCTTCTTTTTCCTTTGTTTTATTGAATTTCTGATTTAATGATTCTACTATTGGAGATAGAATATTTTGTTTTTCTTGAATTATTTTTAATAATCTATCTGGATTTACAGCTTGGAAAAGTTTTTTATTGTTTTCTTTAATATATCCTATAAGTCCTTTTTGAATAAGCATTTCTGCTGTATCGTAGATAGTTCTTCTATGCATTCCTGTTTTTCTTGCTATCTGGCCAGCTAGGCTTGGACCTAAGTCTATTAATGCTAAATAGACTTTTGATTCATTGTCTGTCAGTCCTGCTTGTTTTAATTCCTGCATTATTTTTAGAATATTTCCTTGTTTTTAAATATTGCTATTAGGGGTGATATTTATCACCTCATAAAACTAAATAGATATTATGTTTCTTTTTTACAACAGAGTGTAAGGAGGAAAAATTAAAATGACAGATACAAATGCTGAACAAGGTTTGATAAAACTTATTGCTACAGATAGAATTGAAATTCCTATCTCTTCCATGTCTGGAAAGCTTAAAAGGCAGAAGCCAGAAATTGCAAGAGAAGTTGCTTGTGGCTTTAATGTAAGATATAATGGAGAAAGAGTTTATGCGAGAGTTGTTGAAGATGACAAGATGAAAGCAAGGGGAATGAAAGAGGGAATAGAATCTTTCAAAGAACAATATCCAAAATATGGACAGATATTGCAGGAACTTATTGATGAAGAAAGAGCATCAAGAGAAAAACATCTTTATTTTGGAATGAAAGACGAATGCAGAATAACTGCTGATGATTACAGGGAAGTTATGACTAATCTTGGATTTACACCTGCAATGGCTGAGGAATTATATCCTGCACTGATGGATGTTTCAAGAAAACTATCAAGGCAGAGAGGAGAGGAAAGAAGCATCCTTATAGGATGATTTTAAATTATTTTTTTATTTTTACTTTTTTATTTTTAGGTTTAGAAATGTTTTTATAGTGACATTATTTGAAATTATTAATAGTAATTAAAGTAATCGAAGTGATTGCAAAATGCTAAAATTTTGGAGACTTGGAGCCAGGAGAAGAATAAGAGAATTAGAAGAAGATTTTATTAGACTAAGAAATAGTGCTCAGGAAATGCTTTTTGATAAAAATTATTTTTATGATTATACTCTTGAAAGATTAGAGAACCAGGCTTTGTTAGTTAATGGCGCATCGCTTAGAGCATCAAGACTTGCTGATAACCATAAGTCTTATTTCACTGGAAAAGCCAAGTCAGACCCCAATTATGAACAGCTCATGATTATGTATACTGGAATAAAAATGGTTATTCAAAGAGAGAAAAGGAGAAGAGAATATTCTTTTGATGCTTGAAACTTAAAGATATTATTCTGCAGACTTCCATAAGATTTCAAAATTATTTTTATAGCTTTTATTTAAACAATCTCTCCAAACCCAATCAGTCTCCAGTGATTATTGATGTTTCTTGCAATTCCAATTGTATCGCCTTTAATTGGAACAACAGGTATTTTTAGCATAAACTCAGCCTCTTTGTTTTTTATTCTTATTATTTTTCCAACTGTTGTGGTTGTATTAATGGATAGCATTATCATCTCGCTTAGCTTTAAATCCTCTGTTTTTATTTTTTCAGTTGTTCCGAGAACTTCTGGAAACAAGCTGTATTTTAATTTTATATTGCTTGAAATCTGAGGAAGAAAACCTGGAAGAGATGCAATGCATCCTGATAAAGAGTCTGCTTTTGTCAGAATATTATCAAGCTCTGTTTCAAAAGCCAGGCTTCCTCCTGGTGTTGCTTGTTTTATTGAATGAGTTCCTCTATAGATAGAGGTTATTTTTGTTTTTATTGACTTATAGAAAAATTGATTAGCCTGTTTTTCCATTACACCGGGTTTTATTTCAATTTCATCCCCTATTTTTAGTTTTCCTTTTTTTAGAATTCCTGCTATAACCCCTCCATGAAGAGATTCTATTTTTGTTCCTGGCCTGTTAATGTCAAAACTTCTTGCAATTAGGAATTCTGGGGTGGAGTCTAAATCTCTTTTTGGAATTTCTATTTCCAAAAGAATCTCTTTTAGTTTTTCAATATTAATATTTTGCTGAGCTGAAACAGGTATGATTGTCGAGTTTTCAGCTATTGTTCCTTTGACAAATTCTTTTATTGTCTGATAGGATTCAAGAGCTTGTTCTTTTGAAACTAAATCTATTTTATTCTGAACAATAATTATATTTTTTATTTTTTTTGCCTGAAGAGCAACAAGATGCTCTTTTGTCTGGGGTTTTATTCCTTCATTAGCTGCAATTACCAGAATAGCTGCATCAATCAAGGCTGCTCCTGAAAGCATTGTTGCCATAAGCATTTCATGTCCAGGACAATCAACAAAACTAAGATATCTTTTTTTCCCTGCTTTCTCAACTATTACATCTGCATAGCCCAGTTTAATTGTTATTCCTCTTTTTAGTTCTTCTGAATGAGTGTCTGCAAACTTTCCAGTAAGCTTATAGAGAAGTGTTGTTTTTCCATGGTCAATATGCCCAACCATTCCTATGTTTAGCATTTCGAGTGATTCAATATCTTCATGTTTTTCTTTTGGCATGTTTATAGAAAAGAATAGAGTTTTTTAAAGGTGTTGGTTATATTGATATTATAATAATATTGGTAATATGTAAATTGAGATGTTATGAAGATGAGAAGATTAAGCGAGAGCAACTGAAGAACAACTTAATCAACAGATGTCAAATATCTTAAATCATATATAATTCCAATAAAGAATATTATAGTAAATGAAATTAATTTTTGTACATTTGAATTTCATTTCCTAAATACCAAGGAAAAAATTTTATACGAAAATTTATTTCCGTTAGTATAGTAATGTAAAAACTAAAGAAATAAGGATGAGTAAATTAAGCGAAAGAGAGATATCAAAACTAATAAAGCATTTGTGATATTAATAAATAATAATCAACTTTTAGAATTTGCAAGTATATGCCTTTCACAAAGATATCTTGAAGTAGGGTCTGTGAATTGATTGCAGAGCGCTAAATCTCTTTGAGAACCTATATTATTCAAATCATTGTAATTGGTTTTTGTTGCCCAATAGCAGGAGTTTTTTGCATTTATATCTGCAAGATTATCGCATTGATTTGTTGCTTTTGCAAGAGAGTCTCCTTGTTTTTGGCTCTGCACTGCATTGGTGCAAATTCTTCTGTCTTCACTGTCATTGATAAGACTGCAGAACTGAACAGCATTGAAATCATCTGTTTTCTTTTCTTCAGGCTCTGTTTTTGAAATTGAATAATTATCTGAAAAATTTGTTGCTTTTCTTCTTGAATAAAATGTTTGGTTTAGGATATTTGCAGAAGTGCAGTTTACACCCATGCATGAGATAGTTACTAATTCTTCGATAAAATCTTTTTGAATTTTAATATTGATTTTTCCATTTTCAACTGCAATGCAATAGGGATTTTTAGAACTTGTTATTTTTTCCATGTCAAGATGCTTTATTCTCAAGGAAGGCATGTTGCAGGATTTATCTTTTGGATAGAAAAACATATTAGAACTAGAGCTTCCATGAAAATATTCCAGTTCATCTACAACTGCCTTGTTTTCTCCTTTAAGATTTTTTGATAAGTCTGCAAAGCAGATGTATTCAATTCCTGAAGGAAGTATTTTTTTTAATTCAGAGTCTGCTTTTTGAGAATTCCAGGCATCTGTGACTTTTGCCTGAAATTCATCTGCAAAATTTCCTATCAAAGAGCAATTTTGGAGTTTTATAAAATATCTTATTGCAATAAATGCAATAACTACAAAGAAAACCATTAAAAGAACAGAGACTATCATTGAAAATGACATTCCTATTGGTTCTTCTGCTTTTTTGCTTTTATTCCTCTTTTTCATTAATATATTAATTTTAGAAAGTTTTTAAGTATGTTGGTGCATATAATATTTATTGATAATGTCCGAAATTAAACCACTTACTTTAGTAAGTGGATATTCTTTTGGTGTTTTAATTTTGGAGCACAGAAAATCCGTAAGGATTCTTCTGTTCAGGAGAATTCTTTCT
>JBBSYU010000072.1:0-1025 GCA_038045105.1 Nanobdellota archaeon
GAATTCTCATAGGAGTAATGTAAATACTTTAGAGATGTTAGTGAGAGATTAAGATGTGGATGAGGGACAAGAGTTTTTCAAATTAATTCAGATTTTTTATTTAACCCACATTCAGAACACTTAATAACATCATAATAACCCTGTGAATTCTCAAAAATAGTAACATTCCTGCTACTGCAACTAGGGCATCTTATGTCCAGTTCATCATATGTTCCAGGGGTTTTTATCAGATGCTCTGCCATGTTGTATTTTGATTACTTTTGGCAAACACTATATAAAATATTAAGGAATAGCTTGAATATATAACTATATGAGTACTTTAAAGTAGTAATATGATGGAAAGGTTTATAAAAGAAGAATTTGTTAAGAAAACAAGGAGAATTAAAATGAAATTCAAAACAATACTAACTGGTTTAATTGTTGCAGGAGCTGCATCTTTATGTATCCCTGAAGTAAGAAGCAGAATTAGTCCTTATGTTCCAAGTTTTAAGACTGTTGTTAAAAGTGTTGAACAAGTAGCAGGACTTGAAGATAATGTTAATAAACCTGGATCAAATACTCAGGATTATTTAACAAGGCCTGATGGAACAAAAATGGAACCATGGAATTACAGAGGAAATGAATGGCCAAAAGAATGGGCTATACAGAATCCTGATGGAAGTTATAATAGAGATTATATAAGATGGTATGAAAGAGAACACAGAAGAAGATAATTCTATCTTAGTTATTAATAGACTCTAAAACAACAGAAACCTTTTCTTTTTCTTCAATTCCCAAGTCCTGTTTAGTCAGGAACCAGGCAAATTTTAAGAAATTTTGGGCAATAAGATTATCCATGTTTAGCTTATACATGTCAGATTTTCCAACTCTTCTTGTTTTAATGATTATTTCTTTTTTTAAAAATTCATTAAAAAAGCTTGTCAAAGAATTGTAACTGATATTTGCCTCTCTTGCCATGTCTGTCATATTGAAATCAAAAAAATGATTTCCAATTAAAAAATTTAAAAATCTTAATTTAGGAGTAT
>JBBSYU010000073.1:0-9882 GCA_038045105.1 Nanobdellota archaeon
GTGAAATTACAAGGCATGGATAAGGAAGTGCAGGTTGTTTCTCCTTATATGAAAGCCTGGGTTTTTCCAAATAAAGAATTTATAGAATATGAAATGAAAAAAGCAATGAAAAACCATGAATTTCCAGGAGGGCCTGAACAGAAAATGGAAAGAAAAAATGAAGAAGGCCCAACAGCGCAGGAAAGAGAAATGATAAAGCAGGATAAAAAATTCATGAACCAGATAAGAAAAATAACAGAAAAATATAATGGAAATGTAAATGCTGTCATAAGATTTGTTGATAATGAAAAAGTTGTCTTTAATTTATATGTTCAGGTTAATGAGAATGATATAATGAAAATGAAGCCTATGCTTCCAGAAGAGGTTCCTGCTGAAGACATAAAAGTTGATATTGAATTCCAGAAAATTTATGACATGATTTATATGCAGGAAAAAGAAATGCAAGGACAGAGATTAGAATCTCCTCCCTGGGACAGAAAAGCCCAGCCAATTCAAAAAATAAAAGAATTTGTCAAAGGAATTGAAATGTTTTTTAAAGTAAGAGATATTTTGAATTCAGCAAAAATAACTCCTGAAACGAGTGAAGATGATGCAAGAGCATTGATGAAATCCTTTTTCAGCATGATGATGAAATCAGAAGGTGGAAACAGCCAAGGCCCTGGAGGCCCTGAAGGTCCTGGAGGTCCTGACAATCAGTCTCCTTCTCCTGAAGGAGAAAACAACAATAACAATAAAGATGAATCAAATTCAATAACAGGCAATGTTATTTTTGGATAAAGTTTAAAGAAAAACTCATTGAGAACCTTTTCCATGAATAACCTCTTTCTAATAATATATTTTATAGAATAAAAGATTTTAAATAACCTGAAAATTTGATTAATCTATGAAAAATGAGGAATATCCTAGTGTTGTCGAGAGAGATTTTGATGGAAAAGTGAATCGAATGCATCAAATTTTTCGAGCTAGTCCAAGCGATGGCAGATATAGAACAGTTATGTTTGCGATAGATCATCCATATTTTTACGGGCCAACAACAGGATTAGAAGATCCTAGAAAATTAATGCATGTTTTTCCTTATGCAGATGCATTTAGCCCTGATTTAGGAACACTGCAGCGACTTGATGATACTGGAATACAAACGCCCTTTATATTGAGAATCAGTGGAGGAAACAGCATACTAGATAAAGAAGGTTTATCTAATGAAGACATAATTGTTTCTGTTGAAGAAGCTGCAAAATTAAATGCAGTAGGTGTTTCAGTATCTCTGTATGTAGATTCTGATCATAGAAATCAGACATTTAGAAATCTTTCTAATGCAAGAAAAAGAGCACATGAATTAGGACTTATTGTCCTTGGAATAACTGCTGTTGGTGCAAATTTAGAAGAAAGAACAAAAGAACAAGGTGAAGGATTTGCAAGATATCTTGCTCATTGCGGAGGATTGATTCAATCTGCAGGGGCTGATATTGTCAAGACTTATCATTGCCCTAATTTTGAATATGTAAGAGAAAAAATCCAGAAAAGAATTGTAATTGCAGGTGGCAAGAAAACTTCTGAAAGAGAAGCGCTGGAATACACATTCAATTCTATTAGAGATGGAGCTGATGGTGTAGACATGGGCAGAAATATTTTCCAGGCTGAAAATCCAGTTGCAATGATTCAGGCTGTTAGAAAAATTGTTCATGAAGGAATGAACGCGCAAAAAGCATATCAATTTTATCAAAAATTATCTAGACCGCAATCTAGAGAGGATTCTGATATGGGTGCTGGTGGACCAGGTGATTAAATCTTAATTTTAAATCTTAAATTAAATTTTAAATCAGGTGTAATATAAAAAATATGAAAGTAGGCATGTATTATTTAAATAGTGATGTAAGAGTTGAGGAAATGCCTGTTCCAGAGATTGGAGATGATGATATTCTTTTAAAAATCATGGCAAGTGGAATATGCGGCAGTGATTTAATGGAATTTCATAGAAAAAAGAAAGCACCTTTTGTACCAGGGCATGAAGTAGCAGGAGTTATTGACCAGGTTGGAAAAAATGTAAAAGATTATAAACCAGGCGATAGAATTTTTGTAACACACCATGTTCCATGTGATAGTTGCATAGAATGCAGAAGAGGACAGGGAATTTATTGCAATGAATTCCAAAAAGTAAATAATTTTACACCAGGTGGATTTGCACCCTATGTTAGAGTTACTGGAAGAAGCTTGAAAACAGGTGCAATAAAATTGCCAGATGAAATGACTTATGAACAAGGAAGTTTCATTGAACCACTTGGATGCGTTGTTGAAGCATTAAAAAAATTAACAGGAGAAGCAGGATTTGATGGAGATAGTGTTTTAATAGAAGGAGCAGGCGTTGCAGGCATCCTTAACCTGCAAGTAGCAAGAGCATATGGAGCAGGAAGAACAATTGTAACAGATATAAACTCTTACAGATTGAGAATTGCAAAAGATTTAGGCGCAGATGTTATAATGGATGCAAGAGAATTAAATCCTGAAACATTAAGACAGGTAAATGAAGGAAGATTAGCAGATAAAATTATTATTTCAACAGGTGCAAAATCTGCAACAGAGCAGGCTTTTAGATGTTATGGGCCTGGTTCTGATATAATGTTTTTTGCAACACCTCCTGAAAATCAAAATGTATCTTCTGACTGGTATGGTGCATGGAGAGGTGTTTCAAGAATTGGATTAACTTATGGTGCAACACCAAAATCAAACATGACTGCATTTTGGTTAATAAAGCATGGAGTTGTTAATGTTGATAGAATGATAACTCAAAAGCTTCCTCTTGAAGAAATAGCACAAGGTTTTGAAATAGCAAGTGAAGCAAAGGATTGCCTAAAAGTTCTCATAATGCCTAATAACTAAAAAAATATATCAGTAATATCAATAACTAAAGAGATAATAGAGATTAAGAGGTTTATGAGAATCAAAAAAATCAACAAAATCTATAACTCTTTAAGATTTCATATTACCAATAAATTAAACAACAGCATTAACATTACCAAAAAAACACCAAAATAAAATGGAATATAAATTTGAACATACAGGCATAACTGTTAATGATATTGATAGAACAATAGATTGGTATAGAACTAATTTTGGATTTGAGATAGTCGCCCCTCCAACTAAAAAACCAAAATTAGAATTAACATTAGCAAAGATGAGATTAGGTGATTTTCATCTTGAAATAATCCAGCCCTATACACCTTATTTATTATTAAAATCTGATGACTCAGAAAAAGGCAGTTCAGCAGAAAGAGATTGTTCAGCAGAAAGAGATGGTTTAGTAGAACTTTTAAGCAAATCAGGTGCAAATCATATTGCTTTAAGTGTTGATGATGTTAATCAAGCTTATGAAAGATTGCAGCAAAATAAAGTACCAATGGTAACAGAAGGAGTTGTTGATTCAAAATATTTTTTCTGCCAAGATCTCGATGGAGTTCTGATAGAAGTTAGGCAGAGGTGAAAGAGGGTGATGAAATTCAAGTTTGAGAATGAGGGAAGAGATAAAGATAAAAAAGTTATTTCAATCTCCTATTAGTCTTATATCCTAATCCCTTCAACATTTTTTTCATCCTAATAAAGTAATTAATAGTTTCGTCCAAGTCTTCAAACCAAAAAACAGCCTTATAATAATCAATTTTTTCTTTTACAGTCTTCCCATTTCTCTTAATTGGAATAAATTTTATTTCATGTCCTTTCCAAGCTTTTCCATTAGGGGTTTTATACTCAAATAATTTCCCAAACCTCATTTTTGTTTTAGGTTTAACCTTTGTTTCTTTTTCAATTGAAAATAATCCTCCATCTGGAAGGATAATATCTCTCTCTTTTAAATTAAAATCTGCTGCCCCATTTTTTGAAATCCATTTATCCAAAATTTTTCTTTCTTTTTTATAGTTGTGCTTTTTCATTATATTTAGAAAAAGGCCATATAGAAAAATCAAGTTAAGATTAATGAGCCTTAATCCATAAGCATTAAACCTTAAGTTTTAATCTATAATCTTTGAAGCATCACGTCACAGCAATTAAAGGTTTTATCCTTCCCAGTTTGTAGGTATAATATTTATTCTTAAACTCTTTTAATCTACTGGCCCCTCTTACCTATAAAATAGATAAGCATGAAATTAATCCGATAAGATGATTTTCCAATTTGACATTTGTATTTTATTGTCTAGCTTGGTTTTTTCTATCTCCAGTTTCTCAATTTCATCTTCAATAGCAGACTCGTCTAATTGAGGTATTAATGTTTTCTTATCTTTTTCAAAATACCAAGAATGTCTTTTATTTTCAAATAAACTGCCAAGGTTACTAAGCTTGCTTCTTATGTCTCCTATTTTTATTATTGCTTCAGTTATAGTAATATTATCTCCCTCAAGTTTTGAACTAATGTTTGTTTTCTGAATCCTAATTTTTAATTTTCTTATCCCTTCTATTTTCTTTTTTTAATAAACTCAAAGCTTCTCCAAGATTCATTTTTATCACCAAAATAAATTAAAATCTAGGACTTAAATATATATGACATATGTTTTTGAGGGTGCAAATGCACTCTCCTTAATGCCTCAGATCATGCATTGTTTTGATAAGAATTCAATAATCTTTTCCTTTTCCTTAGTTTTTCAGGAGTATCTAAGAAGTTTTCATCTGTTACAACAAATTCTCCTGTTTTTGATTCCAGTTCTTTTCTTGCATTGCCTGCAACTTCCCCGCCTTGCCTGGCTGCAATTTTATTTTCTTCAAGTCCTATTGCATCTTTTGCTTTTGTAATTGCAGTTGTAGAAGCTTCCCCAAGCATTGAAAAAATAAGCTCCAAATCATCCATATGATCTCTTAAATTTTCTTTTTTCAGTCCTTTAAATTCTTTATATTCTTCAACAGTTTTTCCAAATGTTGCCTGGCTTATCTCATTAGTTAATATAGCAAATTCAATCTCTTTTTCTATTTCCCGGTTTTTCCATTCATCAGTTAGTTCCTGCCTTATTGCAATTCCTCTTAATCTCTTTTCAATCCAGTCCTTAGAATATCCTTTTAATTCATAAAGTTTCTTCATTCTTTCCTGGGCAAGTTCTGGATTTTCTATTTCCTGCACTCTTTCATAACCAACCTTAGCAAGCCATCTTTTAAATGGCTCTGCTTTTTTTGAAGGAATTGACTGGATTATTCTGAAAATGCCTTCTGTGTCTGCTACATCAGTCATATATTCTTTTTCATCACCTGACTTTAATTTCAGTTGTCCGATTTTTGCGGACAACTCAGCCCCCTCTTCAATTAATCTTATCTTTAAATCTGACCAATATTTTCTTGGCCTAGGACTATCAGTTAAAGCACCAACAATGTCCACAATAGAAAAAAACCATTTATTATCAACAAGCTTTCTTCTAATAGCTTTGCCATTAAATATAGCAATATGTGTGTCTTCCTCACCCTCACTTTTGTTTTTGTTATTTTCTTCAGCCATGATTTATCTAATGTCTCTTGGTTTAAATTTGTTTGTCTGGATTATTTAGTCACCTTTTTGTTTTATCCGCTTTCTTTCCATCCATGTAGATTATTAAAGCCTTTCTTCCAGTTTCATCTTCTGCCAAATATGAATGAATTTCTTTCCCCTTTTCTAAGCAGCATCCTTCAGCAACAAGCTTGTTTATTGAAATATAATAAGTTACTCTTTTCAAGCTAATTTTGCTCTTCCATCCAAATCCAAGAAGTTTAAATTTCATTAATATTTTAGGCACCTCAAATATATAAAGCTTTTGGTGCCTAAAGATTTAAATATAATTTTTTCCTTAGATAATAAGAAATTGAGTCATTTATGACAAAGTATTGGTAATGTGAAAGACTTGAGAAATGTTAATGGGGGGGCAAGAGTTTATGAATCAGAAGCTCTCTCATAATCAACATATGCCATAACTGAGATTAGATGATACCAAGGAAACTGCACCTTTTAAGGTGTAGAGGATATTACAATTATGAAAGTACAGAAAAGATTTTTAAGGAAATACAAAAATAAAGATTATTATAAATATGTAATAAATATTCCTCCAATGATGGTTAAAGAAGCAGGTTTTGAAGAAGGCCAGGATGTAGAAGTAAAAGCAACAAAAGATAAAATAGTGTTAAAAAAGAAGAAAACTAAACCCTCTTGTGTGTAAAATATTGGTAATGTGAAAAAGAGTTTAAATCTTTCATGAAAGATTTTTAGGAGTTAATTAAGTTAAGAGGGTCAGGGCAAGAGTAGAACCATAAATATAAATCATTATTTCTCTTTATTAATCAATGCAAACAACCAGCAATGACAGCATAATAAAACTCGGCAGAGGAGTAGGCATGGAGATTTTAAATGCAATAAAAAACTCTAAGTCATCAGTGAAAATAGTTTCTCCATACTTAAGTCCAGATTACATTAAGGAATTAATAAATCTGCATAATAAAGGAGTAGAAATAACATTAATTACCTGCGATAATCTTGAAACAAATCAGTTCTCTGATTTCAAGCCATCTGATATAATAAAAAAAGAAAAAATCCAAGATAAAAAATTAAAATCCTTAAAAAAACATATTTATTTTTATTCATTCATCCTTTTTTTAGTTTCAATAGTAAGTTTTGCAATAATAAGCATCACAATTCCTCTATTATTATTTATTCCAATTACTTTATCAGTTATAGCATTAATTTTATTTGTAACAGCTTGGATAATAAATGACTTTAATTATGGTTCTAACTATCATCCAATATTCAGATTAAAGATATTTGACAGCAAGTCAGGTATAAACCCTCAGTCAACGAATCTAATTCATGCAAAAATCTTCCTCATAGATAATCAAATCCTTTTCCTGGGTTCAGCAAACTTCACATATAGCGCATTCAAGACACACTATGAGACTGTAATAAGAGTTAATGATGAGAAAGCGATTAAAGATATTGATGATGAGATTGAAAATATCTATAATTCAAAAGAGTTGAAGGAAAAGGGTTGGGAGAGGGTGGTGTAGAATAAATTTGACAGAAAAAGATAATTTTATATACCTTTACCGCCTTTGATATTTATTAAGTCCTGGGTATGACTAACAAAAGAAATGCCGGGAGTTTTTACCAATAAAATGTTATCAGATTTAGATTTATTGAATTCTGCAGAAGAAAGTCTTAAATGGTTTATTGCTAATTCTTCTAAAATTAAAAATAAATATCCTAATAAATTAATAGCAATCAAAGATAAAACCATCGTAGCTAGTTCAGGAAATACAGAAGAGTTATTAAAGACTCTAAAAGAAAAAGGAATTGATGATTCAGAAGTCTTGATAGAGGTTATCCCCTCAAAAGATGAAATAACCATTTTTTAGGTTTAATATGAAAATTGAATTATCCTATGATCCAGAATTAAAATTATTAAAAGTACCTGTTACAATAAAAACTCCCCATAAAAGAAGTTTTTCAACATTTATTTTTGATACTGGTTCTCCAAATACTTTATTGAATTATACAGTCTCTAGGGTATTAGAAATACCCTTTAATGAAGAATCAGGAATTATAAAAATTGGAGGTAGCAAATATAAGGCCTATAAATTTGATAACATAGAATTTGTATTTAAAAGCATAGATAATCAGGGAATTATAGAGAAATTTCCTGTAAAAGTATTAAGGCCATCTTCTATTAAATCTAATGAACTTAGTGAAACAGACAGATTTCCAAATATCTTAGGTATTGACTTCTTAGAATTGGGCTGGAAATTCTTTTGCGACTTAAAGACAAAAGAGATTTACTTTGAAAAAGAAGAAGACTAAATCCTCTTATGGGTAAAATATTAATAATGCAAAACCTTTAGAAATGTTTATGAGAAGCAAGGGTTATGAATCAGATACTCTTTTAATCAACAGAAGCTTTGTTATGATTTGTGACATTACTAAAAATCTCCAATGAAAATCACGACATCCCCAAAGAAAACAGGCCCAGAGAACGATTTTTTAAATTAGGCCCAGAAGCTCTGAGCGATGCAGAATTGTTTGCAATTCTGCCGAGGACAGGAACAAGAGGGGATATACCGCCCAATTAATCAAAATTAAGTTTTTTAAATAAAGAACTACTACAAAAATAGATGAAAACTCTGTTAAAAAAATATTTCGGGTATGATAATTTTAGGCCTATGCAAGAAGAAATTATAAATAATGTTCTTCAGAAAAGAGATGCTCTTGTTCTTATGCCTACTGGAGGAGGAAAGTCTCTTTGCTATCAAATTCCAGCGCTTCAATTTGAAGGATTAACACTTGTTATTTCTCCACTTATTTCTCTGATGAAAGATCAGGTAGATAATTTAAGAGCAAATGGAATTTCTGCTGAATATATTAATTCAACTCTTTCAAATGATAATATTATTAATATTCAAGAAAAAATTATTCAGAAGGAGATAAAACTCCTATATGTTGCTCCTGAAAGATTAGCACTGGAAAGTTTTAAGGAATTTTTAAAAAAATTACAGATAAGCTTAATTGCTATTGATGAAGCCCATTGTATTTCTGAATGGGGTCATGACTTTCGTCCAGAATACAGAAATTTAAACTTTCTAAAAAAATCATTTCCCAATGTCCCTATAATTGCTCTGACTGCAACAGCAACAATGAAAGTAAGGGAGGATATAATAAAACATTTGTCTTTAGAATGTTCAAAAGTATTTTTATCTAGTTTTAATAGAGAAAACCTTAATTTAATTGTAATAGAAAAAAAGAAAACCTTTAATAAAATTTTAGAAATGCTAAAAGAATATAGAAATGAATCAGTAATTATCTATTGTTTTTCTCGCAAGGATTCAGAAAATATTGCCTTTGGTTTAAGAAAAGCTGGATTTAATGCACTTCCGTATCATGCAGGACTAGACCCAGAAATAAGAAAGCATAATCAAGACTTATTTATTAAAGATCAAGTAAATATCATTGTTGCAACTATAGCCTTTGGTATGGGCATTGATAAACCTAATGTTAGATTAATAATTCACCATACTTTTCCAAAAACCCTGGAAGGATATTATCAAGAAATAGGGAGAGCTGGAAGAGATGGGCTTTCTAGCGATTGTGTCTTATTTTATTCAAGAGGAGATAAAAGAAAACACGAATTTTTCATAAACAAAATAGAAGATTCTTTTGTTCAATTGAATGCAAGAACTAAACTCGCAAAAGTAATGACCTACTGCGAAGCTAATTCTTGTAGAAGAAGATATGTCCTAGACTATTTTGGAGAAACTTTTCCTGAAGATAACTGCAATGGTTGTGATATTTGTTTAAAACTTTCTAAATCAAATGGGAATATACCCTCAGAGAAGATAAAAATTGAAAAAACAAGGGATTTATTGAACTATAATAAAAATCTATTTGAAAAATTACGAACTTTAAGAAGAAGAATTGCTGATGAAAAAAAAGTCCCACCATTTATTATCTTTGGAGATGTTTCTTTGCGAGAAATGGCATTTTATTTCCCAAAGAACGACAGAGAATTTTTAGATATTAAAGGGGTTGGGCAGCAAAAATTAAATGATTTTGGAAGTTTGTTTTTAGAGGTAATTAAAAAGCATATTCAAGAAAATAATATTAATAGAACAGAAATTTATTATGACAATAAAACAAAGGATAATTCAAAAATTGACATAAAAACAGATTATCATAGGAGATTAGAAGAAATCAAAAAGCATTTTTCAAATGCATATGAACCATGGAAAGAAGAAGAGGATATTCAGTTAAAAAATCTGCACAATGAGAATAAAACTATTAATGAAATTGCACAAATCTTATCTCGTCAACCAGGGGCAATTAGGTCTAGATTAAACAAATTTGGATTAATTTATAGTATATAATCTATATAAAAAAGCTTGCCTTTTTTAAGGGCAAGC
>JBBSYU010000074.1:0-2629 GCA_038045105.1 Nanobdellota archaeon
GAATTATTGGATTGAGGGGTTAGTTAGTATGCCGAAGGCATTGTCTTGACAAAAAAATAGTAAGGGGTTAAATTTGTATTATGAAAAAAAACGTGAAAAATAATTTAATAATTTGGATGTGTTTTATTCTAGTTGGCATTGGGATGATTGGGATAATTTTGAATAGATTATTTTGCAGAAATCTTTGTTTAATATGCAAAGATTCTCAGCTTGGTTCTTGTTTTTTCCTGTTTTTGTTTGCAGGAATTATTTTCATTGTTGATGGAGCAAGCCTTTATCTTACAAATAAGACAGCCCTTTTTATTCTTATAAAAAGCCCTGGGGTAAAAACTAGAAAACAATCAGCCCTTTTTGCTAGAAGATAAGTTCAAAAATAAAATTTTTGAAAGTCACAGCAAAAAGTTCCGGGGTAAAACCAAACTTTTAAAAAAAGTTTGAACAAAAAGCCCCGCGGTAAAACCAAACTTTTAAAAAAAGTTTGAACAAAAACTAAATAAACAAAACAAATAATTTATTAATAGAGATTTCTATTTATTAGCATCTTGGTATCTATTGGTATCTTGTAAAAAGGTGATGAGATGGATGTGAATGAGGTTTTGAGGAAATATTCAAAAAAGATTGAAGAGGATATGAATAGCTTTAATTCTGCTAAGCTTAGCAATGATTCAATTTCCAGAGATTATTTTCAGTTTAAAACAGACATGATGCCTGAATTATCCAAGTATGAAAAATGGGCTAAAAGCCTTGGAAATTTCATTAGAATAAAAGTATCTTCAAAAGACAATGAAAAAATACAAAGGCAGCTTAGCACTGCTCATTTGAATGTTAATCCCTCCGAGGTTGTTGGATTAGCTTTAATGAGTTTTTTAGGTTTATTTTTTTTAGGTGTTATTTTGAGTGTTGCGTCATGGTTTATTGGAGGAGGGCCTGGTGTTGGAAAATTTCCATTATTATTTTTAAGCTTAATTATAATTACTTCATTTTTCCTTTTTTATTATTTTTATTCAATGCCTGCGAGACTTGGAACTAAATGGAGACTGAAGGCTTCGAGCCAGATGGTTCCTGCAATTCTCTATACTGTGGTTTATATGAAACATACGAGCAATCTAGAAAGGGCAATGAGTTTTGTCAGCCAGCATCTGGAACCTCCTCTCGCACTTGATTTGAGAAAAGTTTTATGGGATGTTGAAACAGGAAAATATTCTTCTGTAAAAGACAGCCTTGATGTTTATCTTGATTTTTGGAAGGATACAAACATAGAATTTGTAGAAAGTTTTCATTTAATAGAAAGCAGTTTATATGAGCCAAGCGACAGCAGAAGAATTCAGATACTGGAAAGAGCATTAAGGGTAATTCTTGATGGTGTTTATGAAAGAATGCTGAAATACACTCATTCAATAAAATCTCCACTGACTAATCTTTACATGCTTGGAATTGTTCTTCCTACGCTTGGATTAGCTTTGCTGCCTCTGGCTTCTACTTTGCTTGGAGGTGCAATAAAATGGATTCATGTTTTTGTCTTGTTTAATTTATTAATTCCTTTTCTTGTTTTTTATTTAACCCTGCAGATAATGCTTAAAAGACCAGGAGGTTATGGAGAAACTTCTCTTTTGGAAAAAAATCCTCTTTATTATAAATATGCTTCAAAAAAGCCATATTATATTGCAGGAGCAATCTCTATTTTTTTCTTAATAATTGGATTATTGCCTTTTATTTTCCAGATACAGGCTTTTACTGATTTAATTGGTTTGAAAAATGATTATGCTTTTACTGAATTGGGAATTAATTTTTTAGGTGATGAAAAATTATTTGGATTTGAAAATATTGATGGAGTTACAGTAGGGCCTTTTGGAGTTGGCGCTTTATTACTTAGTTTATTTGTTCCTTTTTCAGTTGCATTGTTTTTTGCAATGTCTTATTCAGCAAGAACAAAAGAATTAATAAAATCAAGAGATGATACAAAAGATTTGGAGCAGGAATTTAATTCTTCTTTGTTTACACTTGGAAACAGGCTTGGGGATGGAATTCCTGCTGAAATTGCATTTGCCAAGGTTGCAGCATCAACAAGAGGGCAGAAAACAGAGAACTTTTTCAGGATTGTTAATACAAACATACAATCAATGGGAATGAGTGTTGAGGATGCTATTTTTAATCCAAGAAGAGGTGCTTTGGTTTATTATCCATCTTCACTGATTGCAACTTCAATGAGAATCTTGATTGAGAGCGTTAAAAAAGGATTGAATGTTGCTGCTGAAAGCCTGATGAGCATTTCAGAATATGTGAGAAACATACAAAAAATTAATGAGAGATTAAGAGATTTATTAGCTGAAGTGGTAAGTGATATGAAAAGCAATATGACTTTCTTAGCGCCTTTATTAGCTGGAATTGTTATTGGATTGGCTGCAATGATTACTGGAATTTTAAGCAAATTAAAAACATTGACAGATGTAGGTGCAGGAGAAACCTCTCTTGCAGGAATAACAAATATTGCAAATATAACTCAGCTATTCAATGTTGTTAATATGATACCTCCTTATTTTATGCAGATTGCAATTGGAATCTATATTGTTGAAATAATTTTTATTTTAACAGGAACATTGGTTGCAATTGATAATGGGGAGGACAAGTT
>JBBSYU010000075.1:0-6812 GCA_038045105.1 Nanobdellota archaeon
AAATATGTTACTAAAATAAGTTTGAAGAATTCTCATAGGAGTAATGTAAAACTTTTTAGAAAAGTTTTAACACATCAGAAAATCTATGAGATTTTCTGTGCCCCAAAATTCTTATGAAGAATTTTTTGGAAATCAGGATTTATCCTGACATAATATAAAAAACTTTATGAATTATATAAGAGTAGATTAAAATATTTGATAATGGATAATCAATTTACTTTTGTAATCTCCAAATAATGCCTGTATTCTCCCTCGCTCTTTACATTGTATTTTATTTTAATTTCTTTTTTAAATTCAGGCATATGGAGAACAGCTGTTTCTGCTTCTCCACCTTCAAAATCCAGTCTGAATTTATATTTTTCACTTAATCTTTTTAATTCTTCTAATTCTCTTTCAGTGATGATTTTTCCTAGAAATTCTTTTTTTAATCCTTCACAGGAAATTTTTGTTAAAATGACTTTAAATTTGTTTTTTAAAAGTTTTTTCCAGATTTCTTCCCCTTTATAATCCCAGAGAGGAGCATAGAATTTTAATTTTAATTCTTTGCAGATTTCTTTTATTTTATTTCCCTGATAATTGCTTGCAATTCCACCTACTAAAATTCCATCCACATCTCTTTTAATTTTTTTGATAAGGGTTTTTAAATCTTTTAATTCTTTATTTTCAATGCCTTTTGTTTTTATTGTTATTAATTGGATATTTAAGTTTTTTGCTTGTTTTTTTAATAAATTTGGATAAGGTTTGTGAAACATGAAACTATCAAAATTTTCAGGAATAACTGACAAGAGATATTTTATTTTATTGCCTTGCTGTTTTGCAATATGCAAAGCTAAACAAGAATCTTTTCCTCCGCTGAATAATAATGCGAGTTTCATCTTGATAATTTACAAAAACATATGTTTAAAAAATTTATGTTACTAATAAATCTATGCCAATCAATGCTGGTTTTGAATATGCAAGAGCAGAAGAGAAATATTTTCAGGCGCAAACTGATTCAGAAAGACTAATTGCTTTAGAGGAAATGCTACGAACTGCGCCCTCGCATAAGGGGAGTGAGCGCTTTAGAGGAGACATACGCCTGAAAATCAAGAAATTAAAGAAATCAATGATTAAGGCAAAAAAATCAGGGAAATCAACAAAAAAGGGAATAAGAAAATCAGATATGCAGGGTGTTTTGGTTGGGTTGACTAATTCCGGCAAATCATCTATATTAAAGGCTTTGACAAATGCAAATCCTAAAATTGCAAGTTACGGATTCACAACAATTGAACCTGAGATTGGAACTCTAAACTATCAGGGATGCAATATTCAAATTGTTGACTTGCCTCCGATTGCAAGTGAGAATTTTGATTATGGAATTGTGAATAATGCTGATTTGATTTTAATTATTGTTGAAAAGATACATGAGATTGAAGAGATAAGTAATATAATAAAAAATAAAAATTCCAAGAAAATAATTGTTTTTAATAAAATTGATTTATATGAGGATTCTGCTAAGAGAAAAATATTTGAAACATTAAAAACAAAGAAATATAATTTTGTTTTGGTTTCAACAAAAACAAATAGTGGTTTGGAGGAATTAAAGGAAAAAATCTTTAAATCTTTTGATATAATAAGAATTTACACCAGACAGCCTGGAAAAAAAGGAGATGAAGTTCCAGTTATAATGCCTCCTGATTCTACTCTTGAAGAGGTTGCTGAAAAAATATTGCATGGATATTCTAAGAAAGTAAGGTATGCAAAAATATGGGGGCCTTCTTCAAAGTTTTCAGGGCAGAGAATAGGATTAAAGCATGTTGTAAAAGACAAGGATGTTGTGGAGTTTTATAGTGGGTGAAAGATAACTAAATTTAAAATATATTTTTTAGGATAGATTTGGTTATAAACTAAGAGAATGGAATAATGATATATGGTAAAATTCACAAAAAAGATAGGTAATTTCCTTTTTTGGATAACTGCATTATTAGGCTTAAGTGCTCTTTTCCAAGAAGAGATAAGAAAAATTGGATTAGAAGTTATTTTAACAATTGCTGCAGTAATACTCGTAGCTGGATTTACCTACTTGATTATAATCAAGATAGCTGAATTTGAGAATTTAATTTGTAAAATTGAGCAAAAGTTTATAAGAGAAAAAGACTTAAGTAAAATAAGGACAGATATTAAAGCATTAAAATTAATATTATCAAAGAAAAAATGAACAAAAAAGGACAAATAACCTCTGATGATGTTTTAGAGTTAATAAAAATAGGAATTATAGTTATAATAGGATTTATAATTATAAAAGCGCTTTTATCTTCGTTATAGATAATTATTTTTTATAAGAATGATAGGTTATCTCTTCTGTTTCAAGGTCCATTTCAACATATCTTGTTGGCGCTCCTTCATCAATTGAAGGAAGAGAGTGTCTTAAGGAATCTAAAGGGTGAGGAGATAATCTGGGCCTGCCCCCATCTAAACAAACAGAATCAAGAGGATGCCCAAATAAGAAAGTTTCTAAATTTTCTATATCTCTCTGTCTATCTGATGAATACATTTTTACACTCCCTTGTAAGCTTTCTTAGCCAATTCCTCTAATTTCTTTTTATCAATCTTATTCAATAACTTTGTTATTTCTTTTATCATTGCATTCTTCAAATCCATTGGATGAAGCTTTTTTACCCTAAAATCTTCTTCAAGTTCATTATAGTTTGAGTAAGACACATTTCCGCCGAATTTTTCAGACCTTTCAACTAAGAATTTTTCATTGTTGTCTGATTTTATTGCCATTATTACATATTTTAGGAATTCCATTATTCCGCAGTCACTGTTTCCTTCCAGACAGTAAGCTGCATTTATTTTTTCCTTTATTATTTTTTCATTGTCTGTTAAATCAATTTTTGATTTAGGATCTGATGAACTCATTTTTTTCCCAATTAATCCCTGAATCATTGGATTCATTATTTCTATTCTTCTGTCATAGCCTGCTTTTGGAAGATACTCTCTTGCAAACATCAGTATTTTTCTCTGGTCTACTCCTCCAAACTGAGCATCAACTTCAAGATACTGTTCATCCAGGGCCTGCATTATTGGGTAGATTAATCCTCCGAGCATGGGATTGTCACCCATTTTTACAACCTCAGAGGCTGCTTTTTTGCAGTCATGAACAGAAGACATGCTTGCAATTTTTAAAACATCATACATGTATTCATGCCCTAGCTGAAATTCACTTCCCTGGACAAATTCTATTTTATTTAAATCAGTTCCAAGTGCTTTTAAAATCTGGGTAATTGCTTCTTTATAATAATCATATTTGTTTTCAAGGACATTCCAGTCAGTGCCATCTAGCGCACCATGCAAATCAGCCAGAAGAATTTTAACTTTAAATCCTGCTTTTGAAAAGTCACTTAGTTTAAGCAAAGGAAAAAAATAAGCAAGAGAGGGCTTGCCTGTAACAGCTGTTCCCCAGTAAATCACAGGATGCTTTTTTTCTTTCAATACTTTTTTTAATTCCTCTTCTGTTACAATTTCCTGAGTATGTCTTTTTATCAGTTCAAATTTTTCTTCAATAGTCAACTCTGCCATGTAATAATCAAAAATAAACCCTTATTAAATCTTTTGATAACTATGAAATTTTATCATAAGATTATTAGTAATGTGATGGATTTGAGAGTTGGGTTGATGAGTTCATCAGCGAGAGAATTATAGTCAAATAATTATGCATGTTACTCCTAACTTTTTGATGATTGCGCCTACTAAAACTTTAAAATCTTTTCATGCACGAATGTCTGAAAAGATTTAGCTTTGAAATCCTAAATATATTCTTACATTAAAACAATTACCAAGGCTAGTCCTATAAGATAAAGTATTGTTGTTGATATCCAGGATATTATACTTCCGAAGAATAACTTGGAGCCATCTAGATTCCCGTAGGGAATAAGATTCCATAATCCATAAAAAATAGAATATTTTGCAAGCTCTGGAAATCTGATTAATGCCCCTATTAATGCTAAAACCAAAAGACTTGCAAATCCCCAGAATGCTGTAAAACCAATGTCAGAATCATTTATCCCTGATTTTCTTTTTAATCCTCTTTGTTTTAAAATCCTTTTTTCAGGGATATCTTTATAATCAAACTGAAGCATTGCCAGAGGTTTTAAAATTCCCAAGGAAATTATTGTGAGAATTATTGGAAGAACAAGTCCCAGTGGAAATGGTTTTTTATAATAAGACCTTTTATACCATCCATGTCTCTGAATTTCCCAGGGTTTATGCTCTATCTTAATATTAAAAAAATCAGATGCTGTTTTTTTTGAAAAGACATTTGCAAGAATTATTAATATTGGCACAAGCAAGATAAGAGGATTAAAATTATCTGGCATTAGAAATAAGACTATAAATTCAAATATTATTATGGATATTAAAATCCAAACCGCTTCTTTTTGCGTTAACATGGTTTTATCAGGAAATTTATTTATATAAATTTATTGGATTTGAAGATTATCAGATTTATTGTTACTGATACCAAAAATCAGTAATGTATAAAATTTAAAATATGGAGCCGAGGTACAAGTCCGAAGGACTTGATGATACTGAAAATATTGGTGATATAATTATTTTGAGAGAGATTTTTGCATTTATTTTATTATATTTTGCATGATAGAAAAGTATTTAAACTAAATGCTATATTTTTTGTTATGCTACGGGTAAAAAAGATAACAAATGTTATAGGAAAAAGAGTGTATACAGACACTGGAGACTTTTTTGGAGAAATAGAAGAATGCAATCTAGTTGAAAACAAGGTTGAAAGCTGGAGAATAAGGATTGCAGGCTCTATGGGTAATTTTCTTGGAGGTGCGAGAGGTGTAATAATCCCTCATCAGTTTGTAAGAGCTGTTGGTGATGTTGTTATCATTACTAAAGCAAATCTTCCGCTTGATGAGGAAAGTTCAGGCGTTGATATGTCTGAAGAAGTTGAATCACCTAGAAGAGCCTCTTTTTAAATAATGGATTATACAATCCCCTTTTTTTTAAGCCCTATTTTTGTTGATTATTTACTGCCTTTTGTTCTTGTATTTACATTGATATTTGCAATATTGCAGAAAACAAAACTTTTAGGTGATGAGGCAAAAAGAGCAAATGCCATAATTGGACTGGTTGTTGGATTATTGTTGATTGCTTTTAAACAACCAAGAGATATTATTGTTTTACTAATGCCTTTTCTGGCTGTTTTTGCGACAGTCTTATTAGTATTCATGCTTTTGTATGGTTTTATTGTCGGCAAGAAAGAAGGAGATGTTCTTGGTTATTGGTGGAAGGTGGCATTTGCAGCTGTCTTGACAATATCCTTTATCGCTTTTCTATTGGCAATAACAGGCTATTTTAATATTGTATGGGATTATTTATTCAATACAAGACAAGGTTCTGCAATCTGGATGAATGCAATACTTCTTGCGATTATAATCGGAGCTATTGTTGCTGTTGTCAGAGGGACGAAATAATTTCTGTTTATGTTTTATTAGTAATCAAAGAAGATATACTGGTAATGTAATAAATAAAAAGAGAGGTAGAGTAAGTAAGTTAATAAAAGAGTGATTAAAATTTCACTAAATTGCAAACACTACTAAACAACGGCATTAACATTACCGAATCAAAAATAAAAGCGAAATGTATATAAATACAGCTTTCTTTTTTAAAAAAAGAAAATTATTAATTTTCTATTAAATTATAAAAAGGTGTAAATATAAAATGGTTTGGGGCTATACAATAACTGATGTTTTGAATATGTGGCAAGCGCAGGGAGTATTTTCCTATGCACTTCCTTTCTTGCTTATTTTTGCCATGCTTTTTGGAATATTAAGCAAGACTCAATTATTGGGAGATAATAAAGGTGTTCATGCAACAATTGCACTTGCAGCAGGATTATTAGCTTTGCAGTTTGATATCGTTACTAATTTTTACGCAACTATTTTTCCATATGCAGGTGTTGGAATTGCTGTTTTGCTTGTTGCATTAATATTAATGGGTGCTGCTGCTGATAAAGTTGACTGGTCTGGAAAAGCTTTTTTCTGGATTGGAGCTATTATTGCAATAATTGTTGTTTTTCTTTCATTGAGCGATTATAGCTGGTTTGGAGGAAGCTTTTGGATTGCTCAATCATGGCCTGCAATTATCTCTGGGATTATTTTAGTTGCAATAATCGGATTTATTGTATTTGGCAGTGGAAGTGGAAGTGGAAGTGGAAGCGGAAGCGGAGGGAAGTAAATACTAGGCAATTTTTTTAACATGGCAGCTCAAATGGATATTTCAAACCTGTTTTTTTTCATGCCTGTATTTAGTTTTCTTTTTGTTTTTGTTATTGTCTTTGCAATACTTGCCAAGACAAAAGTTTTAGGAGAAGGAAGAGTTAATATTATTGTAAGTTTTATAATGGCTATTATTTTCATGAATTTTTCCTCGCTTGATTTATTTGTTCAGACAATAACTCCTTGGTTTGTTGTTTTATTAGTATGTTTGTTTTTTGTTCTGGTTTTAGTTGGTTTTTCAGAGAAAAAATTGCTTGATAAAATGTTAACCCCTACATTTGGATGGGTTGTTGTGGTGATATTAATAGCAATCTTTTTGATTGCTGCGATAAGAGTTTTTAATCCTGTTTTTCATCCAAGCCTTATTGTAACCTCTGGAGGAGAAGGAAGTCCGGGAATTGTCTGGCAGATAAGGAATCTGCTTGATTCGCAGATTATTGGAAGCATTTTATTATTAGCAATAGGCATTGCTGTTGCATGGTTCTTGAAGTAATATAAACTTTAACCGAAAAATATTTCTTGTGGAAAAAA
>JBBSYU010000076.1:0-3911 GCA_038045105.1 Nanobdellota archaeon
CTATAGAATTAGAATTTTCTTAACTTAATGACATTGGCATAAATGCTGTGGATTTTTTTCTATTTAACCATATGATTTATAAACCTTGGATTTTTATAAGATATGTAAATAGAAAAAAGAGAAAAATATGGAAAAAAAGATTATAATTGGTTTTAGTGTATTTGCTTTAATGATATTGATGATTTTTATAATCCCTGTTTATGCCGATACTATTCAGGATTATGTTCAGCAACAAATTGGACAGGGCGGGCAAAGTGCTATTGAAATGAGTCCGCAGGAACTTTTTATAAAAGCGCTTCTGGATGATCCTGCAGTAAAAGCTGTTTTAATAAAATTTATTATATTTGTTGTTATTTTCTCTATTTTATTTATTATTGATTTAATATTGAGAGGAATTACAATGTGGAAAGCTTCCAAGAGAAATCAAAAAACCTGGTTCTGGTTTTTATTGATAGTGAATAGTTTATGCATATTGCCTTTGATTTATCTTATTATTTACAGAAATAGCAAGCCAGAGAATGAAGAAGAGAAAAAGAAGAAATAGAGTAGTTCTGTATTTTATTAATTATTTTCATAATTCTCAATCGCCTTATGCAAAGCACCAGCTCCTAACACAGAACAGTGCAGTTTCACACTTGGAAGTCCATGTAAACTCTCAGTTATATCTTTGTTTGTTATTTTCTTTGCCTCTGCAAGTGTTTTTCCTTTTGCAAGTTCACATAAAGCATCAGAAGCAGCAATAGCTGCGACACATCCCCATGTCTGAAATTTTATATCTTTTATTTTTTTCCTATCCTTATTCTTATCATTATCAAGCTTAAATGTAATCTCCATTATATCTCCGCATTTTTGGTTCCCCATGCTTCCAGCTCCATCAGGATTCTCAACTTTCCCAAAATTCTTTGGTTTCAGGAATCTTTTCATTACTTCTTTATTATATGCATTAAAACTTTCTTCCATTTTATGTTTTTATTTAATTTAATACAGAGCAAAAAGTAAACCTCTGCCTTCAGGCAGAGGACAAAGCTTTCTGCTTTGTCTTTTCGCTCAGTCTCACCAAGTCCATTACAAACCTCGGCTTTTAAGCCGAGGTACAAGTCCGAAGGACTTGGTGATATACTAATGTTAAATCTCTATCAGTTATTCTCTCTGTTGATTAAGCGATTTTATTGTTCTCATTCCTCATCTTAATCTCCTCGCTAACATCTCTCAGTTTGTTACATTACTTATAATTTCCACTTTTTTCTTTACTTCTTTTTCTTTTCCAATTGTCTGTTTATCTCTTCAACAAGCTTGTCTGGATCTAATCCATGCATCATGGCTCCTTGTTCAAGAGTTTCCATTGCAGCCATTCCGCATCCAATGCAGTGCATTCCATTTCTGAACAAAACTTCAACTGCATCAGGATTCTTTTCAAGTATCTCTGAAAAACTCATATTCTTTGTTATTTTGTTTTCTTTAGCTTTTTTTGTTTGTTTTTTCATTATTAGTATCTCCTATAATTTAGGATATGAAGCATCTGTTGATTAAGTTATGGCTTCTGTTGCTCTCACTTAATCCACTTCATCAACATTTCTCAAGGTTTTTTACATTACCGATATTTATTTATTTGCCAGAGGGCTCATTTTTCTTAACTTTTCAACAATCTTAGGCAAAATCTCTAAAACATAATTGATTTCTTCTTCTGTTGTGAATTTGCTTATGCTTAATCTTACAGAGCTGTTGATTTGAGCATGATTTAATCCAATTGCTTTCAGTACATGGCTTGGCTCTAATGAATGTGAGGCGCATGCGCTTCCTGTTGAACTGCTTACTCCATAGGAATCTAAATATCCTCCAATAGATTCTCCTTCAACATCATTAAAACAAATATTAATATTATTGCAGAGTCTTTTATCTCCATTCACACCATTTAATTGAGTTGTTGGAATTTTAGTTAATATTCCTTCAATTAATTTATTCCTTAATTTAGTCATATATTTAATATTTGAATTGCTTGCAATCTTAACTGCTTTTGCAAAACCAACAATTCCAGGAATATTCTCTGTTGAGCTCCTTAATGCTTTTTCATGCCCACCACCATGAAACAGAGGAGTTATTTTTATTCCATTTTTAATATATAAAGCTCCAACTCCTTTTGGGCCATGAATCTTATGTCCATTAAGAGTTACAAAATCCAGATTTTGTTTCTTAACATCAATATAGGTTTTAGTATAACTCTGGCATGCGTCAGTATGAAAATAAACTTTTCTCTCCCTACATATTTTTCCAATTGCCTCTAAATCCTGTATTGTTCCAATTTCATTATTTCCATGAATAATAGAAACAACAAGTGTTTCAGGAGTTATTTCATTTTTTAATTGTTCCAAATCAATAAAACCTTCTTTGTTTATATTAAGATAAGTTATTCTTGCACCAATACTTTCAA
Organism: Nanobdellota archaeon; assembly: GCA_038045105.1. Taxonomy (GTDB): domain Archaea; phylum Nanobdellota; class Nanobdellia; order Pacearchaeales; family GW2011-AR1; genus ARS1285. The sequence continues at coordinate 2,429 of JBBSYU010000076.1, forward strand.
GCCATTTGCAAGTGTTTAAAATGCAGTCATGTTCTATTTTTGAAATAATAATATGATTTTTACCTTTTTCCTTATTATCTGGATGAAAAAACAATCCTTTCAAAACAAGATTATTTGCTTCTGTTCCTCCGGAAGTAAAAATAATCTCATCTCTTTTTGCACCAATAGAGTAAGCAATAGCATCTCTTGATTCTTCCAATGCTCTTTTTGCCTCCTGCCCAACCATATGCTGTGAACTTGCATTTCCAAATTTTTCTGAAAAATATGGAAGCATCTCATTTACAACAGCCTCATCAACTTTTGTAGTTGCTGCATTATCCAGGTAAATCTTTCTGCTCTTTGAAAATATTCCCATTTTTGCTCCTTTATTTATCTCCTAGAAATTTTATTTACAAAATTTAAATATTTCTGCTTATCTTTTTTTCTTTTATTTTCAATATCTTGGAATTTTTTTAGCATGCTCTCTTGAATTTTTTCATTTATGACTTCATCAGTCATAGGATACAGGATATTATCTTCTTTGAAAATATGGTCTTTTAACAACCTGCAATATCCAATTGAATTTTCAATTATTTTCTCTTTGTTATTTTCTTCTAATCCCTCAGAGATACCTTTAACAAAATTTCTCCCCATATCATGTTCATGAAGCATTTGTTCAACAGGATTGCAATGCAATTCACTTTCTTTTTTGCAGAATTCTTTAAATAATATGTCTTCTTCTTTTGCATGATGAAATTTGTCAGCATAATTTTTTATAAAATCTATCACCTCTAAAAAAAATTCTTTGTCTATATTTTTTCCTTTTTCTAATAAATCACATTCTCTTTCCAAGATTTCAATTACTTTTAATATATTCACATGCTCCTCTGATAATATCTTAGATGTTTTTGAAACCATTTTATTTTTTCTCCCTCATTGCCCTGCACTTACTGCAGAACTTGCTTTCATGTTTGTCAAGAATATCAAGCATAGGCAGTATTGTTTCTTTATTTAAATAATAGATTCTTTTTTTCCCTTCTTTCTTGGCATTTACAATTGAACAATTTTTTAATGATTTAAGCGCATGGCTTAGTTTGGATTGTTCAACATTCAGTTTTTTTCCAAGTTCAAGCACAGACATTTCTTTTTCTTTTAACTCTCCAACTATTCTAACCTTGAGCGGATTTGCAAGATTCTGGAAAAATGGATAGTATTTTATTTTATTATCTGCCATGTTATATTATTCTTTTTATATATTGGAATAAAAAACTAACTCCAACATTTATGTTGGAGAATTTTAGGTTAGTTTTTCATTCTAAATCCCCAAATCCAAAACCAAATCCGAAGGATTTGGTGATGTTATAATATACATATGAAATAGAGTTCATATGTTTATAAATGTTTCTGTGATAGAAAATATATAAATTAACAATCTAAAAAAACTTGGAGATCAAAAAAACAATGTGCCACCACACCTTAAAAGGCAATGCCGTTAAGTTAAGGT
>JBBSYU010000077.1:0-3115 GCA_038045105.1 Nanobdellota archaeon
GTCCGAAATTAAAACCTCATTCTTTAGAATGTGGTGGCACATTGTTTTTTTGATTTTCAATTAATCATTGATTTTTACAGGATAAAAATAAGCATTTGTTCAATTATATCAATACAAAGGTTTAAATAAAATATATATTTTGCATTATATAGAAATAATCAAAAGGAGGTTAATATGGAAAATTGTTGTACACCAACATGCAAGGCAATTAAATTGATTGTATTGGCAGTAATAATAATCTTGATAAGTGTTTATAAACCTGCATGGAATTTATGGCTAATTATCGGAGTTTTGCTGATAATAAAAGCTATTATGCTTTTCATAATGCCTGTATGTCCCTGCTCTAAAACTAAAACAGAATCAGTTGTAAAGAAAAAAAGATAAACTTTTATTTTATTTTTTATTTTTAATATTTTAATTTAAATATTTTTAATAAACCGATTTGTTTAAATACTCTATTTTTTAGTTTTAGAGATGCTTAGTCTAATAAGAAGGATATTAAAAACTAGATTTCTTTTTAGGAAATTAAAAGGAAATGTTAGAGAATCAGAATCAAAACAGATTATTTTTTATAATGGAAAAACCTATGCTATAAGATTTAGTGAATTAAGAAATCTGGGATTAGATTATCGCGATGAAATAGCTCTTGTTTGCAGACTCAATGGGTTTGAAGATGTTGGATTTTTTTCAAGAGCATGTGGTAATTGTAAAAATTCTGTTTCAATCAGGGAAGATAGTGTGAAAAATTGCAGATATGAGCAAGGAAAAGAAATACGATTTGCTGTTCCATATACAAACCAGGATGATAATCAAGCTGTTTTTTATGCTATTAGACCTGAAAAATGCGCTTTTGATGATTCATTAGTTATTTATTTAGCTGATAGAGGATTAATGGAAAAATATAGAGTTAATATTGATTTTAATTTTAAACCTATTGATGAATTTGAATCTAGTAAGATTCCAGGAGAATTTTTAAAACCTAATGTTGAGAAGAGAATAAAAACATAATAATTAGATTACCAGGACAATATTATTTTTATCCTAATTTTTTTATTTATTTAATAGAAATTGCATCTTTAGAAAAAGCTTCTACACACGCACCGCAAGAAATGTATTTATCAGCATGAAAAACAACAAGTTTTTTTCTTTCTAATGCCTGAACAGGGCAGGCTTCCACACAACCATTGCATTTTGTTGTTGTTTTTCCACAACCACAACTAATGCACTTTCCATTTTTCCAACAGCATTTTTTATAATCTATTTGAATTGGCATAATTTTTATTATTTGTAGTTATTTATATACTTTTTGATATAGAATTCTTTATAAAGGATTTTATTTAGAGATAGTTATGGCTAAATTTAGATATGAAACATTTGCATCAGCAGGACCATCTCCAGAACAATTAAAAAAACCTGTTGATAGAAAACATTCTAGAGAAATTATTTCTTATAATGGAAATGTTTATGCTATAAGATATTTGGAATTAAGAAATCTCGGATTAGATTATCATGATGAAATTGTTACTATGTGTAGGGAAAGAGGACTGGAAGATCCTGCTTTTTTTGGAAGAGCTTGCATGTATTGTGGAAATGCAACAACAAATTTAGATGATATTGTAGAGATGTCTAATGGACCCATTATTTTTGAGTCAATGCCCAAGGTTAATTGTACTTATCAACCTGATAAAGAAATAAGGGTTGCAACAACTTTTTCTTCAAGGAAGAGAAAACAAAAACCCTTCTACGCAATTGATAAAAGATGTGTATTTGATGATTCATTAATTACTTATTTAGCTGATAATGGATTATTAAAACCCTATGAAGTATCTATTGATTTTAATTTCAGACCAATCACTGATTTTAAAAAGGATGATAAAATTCCTTGTGAATATTTAATGAAAAATGTTGAAAGGAGATTACCTGTAGAGGGTAGTTCTAGAAAAGGGTTATTGGGAATTTTAAAAAGAATTTTTAGAAGATAATTATCCCAGCTTCCTCTCAAGTATCTTTCTTATTATCTGAAAATCAGCTCTTTTATTTGTTAGATTCATAACCTGCCCAATCAAAAAGTTAAGAACTTTTTTCTCTCCTTCTTTAAATGCTTTTACAGATTCTGAATTCTTTTTTAAAACATCCTCAATTATTTTCTCCAGGTGTTTTTCATCAGTTATTGTCCGGGATGTTTTTGCCTCTTCCAGAGGTGAAAAGGATTCTGGAATGAATTTTCTTAGAATATCCTTTGCTTTTAATGGAGTTATAATCTTTTTTTCAAGCAATTTCAATAATTCAATCACATGCTCAGGATTAAGAGAAACACTATCCATTGTTTTTTTATTGTAATTAAGAACACTAAGCCATTCAACAGTTATCCATGGCAATGCTATTGGTGCAGGTATTTTCTCAATTATTTTTTCAAAGAGTTCTGCTATTTCCAGATTCTTAGTTAAAATTTCTGCATCTGTTTTGTTTATTTTATGTTTTTTAATTATTTTTTCAAGTTTCTGCATTGGTGATTCTGGAAGGGATTTTTTAATTTTATCTATTCTTGTTTTTGTTATTTTTATTATAGGCAAGTCAGGGTCTGGAATAAATCTGTAATCTTCTGCATTTTCTTTTAATCTCATTAATTCTGTTTTTCCTGTTTCTGAATTCCACCTTCTTGTTTCCTGCTTTATTGGTTTTTCTTTCAAATGCCTGTTTAGCTCAGAATTAATTGCTTTAATTATCTCTGTTACTGAATTAACATTTTTTATTTCTGTTCTTTCTGTTAATCCTTTAATATTCACATTTACATCTGCTTTTAATCCTGCATCTTTATTCAATGCTTTTATGTAAGATAATGTAAGTACTAATTGTCTTAACCAAATTTCAACTTGTTCTGATGTTTTAAAATCAGGTTCTGTAACAATCTCAACCAATGGAACACCTGCCCTATTATAATCTATTTTTCCTGTTTCAGGATTCCAGGCAGCAGGATCTTCTTCCAAATGAGCCTCTCTTATTCTTATACCTAAAAATTCCCCATTTTCAACAGGAAGTGTTGAGTGAGGGCCTGAAATTGTTTTCTGATAACCAGAAGGCATATCTCACCAACTATAATGTTTCCTCTGAAAAA
>JBBSYU010000078.1:0-10234 GCA_038045105.1 Nanobdellota archaeon
ATGGTTTGGCATAATTTAATTTTGATTTATAAGTGATATCTGTCCCACACTCCTTCTTTTAATCTAATCTAGCCAATAAACTTTCTTTTTTTTCATCTGAAATATCTGCCTCTTCAGTTAATCTAATCAAAGCCTGTCTGCTTTGATATGAAAGTCCGGAAATTGGCATATAACCACAGTCTCCTGTTACGCTATTGCACTTCCTGCATCCATTTAAACCAGGATTTCTTCTTCCAGAGACTATAGAATATAATTTAAACAAGCAGTCTGATGGATTTGGTTTAGGATGTCTTTGAGTCTCAACATACATTCTATTTGCAGCTTCAATATCTGTTTCATCAGCAGGAGTTGCTCTTGTATCTCCATTAGAAATAGCATTTCTGTCAAAAGCTAATCCAAAAACAGAAGAATCACAACATCCCTCATCTGACATAACACTGGTATGCTCTTCAGGATATTCTACCATATCATTTATCATCAAAAACCCATCAATATATCATTTATAAATATTTCCATTTGTTACTAATTAAATGTAATGACAAAATTAAGAACTTCAATAGCATCAAAAAAACAATGTGCCACCACACACTAAAGTGTGTGGTTTGATTGGCACTTGTTTTTTGGATGCAGGAAATTCTTTTCAGAAAGAATTCTCCTAAACAGAAGAATCCTTACGGATTTTCTGTGATCCAAAATTAAAACCAGTAAGCCACTACCTCATTCTAAAGAATGGGGTTTTAATTTATTGACATCAAAAAAACAATGGGGCACCACACCAAAAGGTGTGGTTTGTAAAGCCCCTTGTTTTTAGGACTTCAAAATCGTAAGATTTTGACAGTGCTCAAGATTTTACAATCTTGACATGCTCAGAAATGAAAACAGTAAAGAAAATAACTGCATCATAAATGATGCAGTTTTCATTTCTGACATAATAAAGTTTCTCAGAAATATTTTACAATATCCATATGCTATATTTACTTTACTGGAATTGCAATATTTTAAAAGTTGATTAATTAATTGATTAAGCTATGAAGAAACTTTTTATTCCATAATTAACATCTTTATCTACTCATTAATATCTCATCAGATTTTACATGTCCAAAATGCTCTTTGTTAACGCTATGTGACTTTAGTCCGTAGATACCAAAGGCATTTTGGATCACACAAAAAAACTTTCAGAAGTTTTTTGGGTGCACTCAGAAATTCTCTGAAAAATTTCTGATGTGCTCAAGAACTCACGCTCTGGAATTTATTCCAGAGTTCTTGACATTACCAATAAATCTTCAGAATTATTTATGCTCTGAATTTTTATGCTCAAAATTATGGTGATTCTGTGTATGATTTTGACTACTGCTCTGATGACTCTGGCTATGCTCCTGACTCTGATATGGATTTGAAGCATAATCTTTCTGAGCAGCAGGTTTCATCTGATTTCTCTTTAGGAATTCCTGAATGAATTTTTTGCTCTGCTCATGATTAACAACCTTCTTAACTTCATAAGTTTCAATTCCGCTTACCCTGACTTTTTCAGCCTTTATCTCTGATATTCCTCTTTCATAAGCTTCTTTCGAAATAAGAACTCTCTCATGAGAAATTTCTGCAAGTTTTTTGGCAAGTATTATAGTATTTCCAAAAGCAGTGAATTTCAACTTACCCTCTTTTATCTCATTTAATATATCTCCTGAATTTATTCCAATTCCAAACTTGATTTTTTCAATGAATTTCTTATTATGCTCATTTAATCCAGATAAAATCTGTTCTGCTGCTCTTGCAGCGTCTGCTTCATTATTTGGATTTTTTGTAGCTAAAGGAGAGAATATTCCAATAACAGAATCTCCATGCTCGTGAACAGCTCCTTTTCTAGCATATATAGGTTCAATTATTTTTTCCAGTTCAGCTTTTGTCTCATGGCTTATCTTTTCTTTTATTTTTAATACAATAACAGCAACTCTGTTTCTCTCTCCTCCAACAACCATTGACTGTTCTGCCTGAGTCGGCACAACAATTTTTCTAAAAGCTGAAATAAGATGTTTCTTTTCCTCTGGTTTTTCTTCTTTAATCTCATGCTTTTTTCCAATAATATTTTTTAGGCTAAGATGTTTTCTCTCACTAGGATATGCAACAGACCTTTTTTTAATAACTAATCTTGCCAATATTAAAAGAGCAATCAATAAAATCAATATTAAAAAAGTCCAGAATATTGGGGTATAAAGAACACTATAAAACCCTCCTGAATCCTTTACATTAACAGCATTTCCAGTTAAAGCAACTCCTGGCTGTAAAAATTCACTTTCACCATCACTGACTTTCACATCATAATTTCCACTAATGCCTGTTAATTTGAATTCCTTGCTCTCTCCAACATTCAAATCCACTCGTTTAACAAAAGGCCTTCCATTTAATTCAATCTGAACATCTTTTTTATAAGGAATATTCCCAATATTTTTTATAATTAAACTGTCATTCCTTATCACAAAAGAAACAATAGCTTTCTCATTAATAAAAAAAGTCTTGCTTATTTTCATGTCTCCGACAGATATGTCTGCTCCATAATAACCGCTTGCTAGTCCGGAAGGAATGCTATAATCTGCAGTTTCTCCTGAATTTATAACTCTCTCAAATATTTTATTTTTTTCAGAATCAAGCAATGCAATTGACACCTGGTCTGTCATTGGATTTCCTGTCTGGTCCAATAAAATTGGTTTAATACTGAGATTTGTTCCAGGATTAAAATTCTGATTGCTGATAGCAACATCAATGCTTGTAAGAATCTGGTTTATTTTAAGAGAAGCAGATGCACTGCCTTGATTTATTTTTTCTCCTGAATCTGATTTTTCAGAAACATCCATGCTTATCCTGTAATCTCCGGCTGCAATTTTTTCAGGAAGAATAAAACTGACTGAAAAAACACCATCTGAAACAGCACCATAAAATTTTTCTCCAGAAACAGGAGTGTTTAGGCTTGAATTAGAAGAATCTGAATTATTTACTTCTCCAGTTTTCTGAACAGCTCCTGAAAAAGGAATCTCTATAACAACTTCTCCATTGCTTCCCGCGCCATTTAATTTTTTTGCAGTTCCTGATATTTTCACTTCTTCCAGGGGCTTTGCAAAAAAAGATTCAACATCTAAGAGAATCTCTAATTTTTTTGAAATTTTAAAATTTGAATTTGTTTTTCTTGTATCTCCTGCATATTCCCCTGAAAAATAACAATCTCCTGTCAAATCCTTCACCCACGGGGAAGTTATTGGAATTCTTATACTGTCAATAACAGGTCCATTGAAGATATCAGCAGAGCTTCCATCGCACACAAGTTTTATTTTCAAAGGACTTTCTTTAATAGAATCAACACTGACATTCAGCTCAATCACATCCCCATAATTATAATATGGCTTAGGCTGTGAAAAATATACTGCTGCGCATACATTTGTTATTAAAACCAGTGCAAAAACCAGTGCAAGTATACCCAGTCCTCTTTTCTTTTCAATGCTCATAGTTTTGTTAAAACTTTTTTAAAAAGTTTTGTTTTATCATCCTCTTACATTTAATTTTAAATATCTATATATTTAAATGTTTTTGTATGGGAAAATACTGATTGAAAACACATTCAAAAACATATTTAGGGCAATAAAAATGCAAAATATGCCAAAATATCTTAAAATAAATATAATTTATCTTTCAGAAACAAAGTATTGAGAAACTTCTTCCAGTTTTTCAGGTTTTCCTCTTTCTACAAATGTTTTCCAGGGTATTGAAATATCATTAATTCCTCTAACAACTAAAGAAGAATAAACAACTGATCTTATAACACCGCTTTCAACACTTATTATTGCATTAGTACCTTCAACACCTATATTATAATTATACCTTCCAGTTTCATTATCAACATTATCAAATAGATGCTTTAGATCATGACTATTCATACTAGTGGTTCTTCGTGGTGCACCATATTTATCATTATATAATACCCCATCTAAATAAAGCACTCTTTTTCTTTCCAAAACAGGTTCTCTTCCAGCATCAGTTCTTCCTTCAACAACTTTAGGAACGACAACTACTTCTACCATAAATATAATTATTAATTTAACTTTATAAATTTATATGAGATAAAGAATATCAATCACTAAATTTATATATCCTGCATCATATCTTTTATCATGACAACAAACTCAATAGTAAATCCATGGGAAGTAAAAGGTGATATTGACTATAATAAGCTTATAAAAGAATTTGGCGTAAGCCCCTTGAAAGACATGCCTGATATTTTTAATAAAGAGATATTGTTCAGAAGAAAGTTTATTTTTGCTCACAGGGATATTCAGAGAATTCTTGAGGCAGTCAAAAACAAGAAAAAATTTGTAATGATGACAGGGTTGATGCCTACTGGAAAATTCCATTTAGGGCACATGATTATTGCAAAGCAAATGGTGTTTTATCAAAAACTTGGCGCCAGAGTTTATATTGCTGTTGCTGACTTGGAAGCCTATAACGCAAGAAATCAGTCATTGGAAGAATCAAGAAAAATAGCAAGAGATTATATTGCAAACTATATTGCATTAGGACTGGATATTAAAAAATGCGAGATTTACTTTCAATCAGAAAGAAGCAAAGATGCAGAAAAATCAAATGCATTTTATCGTTTGCAAAACCTCCTCGCAAGATATGCAACATTCAATGAATTCAAGGCTGTTTATGGCGAAATAACTCCTGGAAAAATGCTCTCATCCCTTCTTCAGGCAGCAGACATGCTTCATCCCCAGCTTCCTGAATTTGAAGGACAATGTCCTGTAATAGTTCCAGTTGGAATAGACCAGGACTCTCATCTGAGATTAGCAAGAGATATAAGCCAGAGAATAAAAAATCCAAGATTTATCCAGTTATCTTCAACTTATAATTTATTTCTTCCAGGACTAAAAGGGGGGAAAATGTCAGCTTCAGACTCAAGTTCATATATAGCGCCAGCAGACACTCCAAAAGAAATTGAAACAAAAATAAAAAAATATGCATTTTCAGGAGGGCAGCCTACAATAGAAGAGCATAAAAAATTAGGAGGCAATCCAGATATTGATGTTTCTTACCAATATCTCAAGCTTCTTGAACAAGATGACAATAAGCTAAAGAAAATCCATGATGACTATAAATCAGGTAAACTCCTGACAGGAGAATTAAAACAGATTACAATCAACAAGATAAATGAATTCTTAAAAGACTATCAGAAAAAGCTGGCAGATGCAAGAAAAACAGCAGAAAAGATGTTCTGAATCCTATAATAAATTCTTTCCATTCCTAACAATGTCTTTTATTAAAGCATCTTCTTTATGCAATAAGTCCTTTTCACTGAAAAAATGCTCTTGAATCTGTTTTTTATGTTTCCTGCTTAATCTTTCAACAATCAAGGATATTTTTTTCTTAACATCTCTATTTTTTTCATTTTCATCAAAAACAATAGCAATATCAATGTCGGATTTATCAGTATAAATGAGTTTGGAATAACTTCCAAATAAAATTATTTTTGTTATTCCTTTTAATTTAGAGATGTTCTTTATAAAATCAAGAATTACAAACTGTATTTTTAATGGTAATTGTTTAAACTCTCTGTTTTCTTCAGTTATCAATTTTACAATATTATTATCAAGATTTAAAGAATAAAGTTTATCTTTAAATAAAATCATTTTGAAATTAAGCATTTGAGCTAAAGATATATCCAAAGGCATATTGTTTAAATTGGTTTTTTCTTTTATATCTTTTCTCAAATATCTGCTTCCAGGACTTATTTCTAAAAATAAAAGAATCTTGGCAATAGACTTGTCTAATAAATTAATAAGCATTTTTCTTCTCCATTTTGATTTTATCTATAAAAGGCATTACAGTATCATTAAGAAATATTTTTGCTTCTTTTTTATATTTATCCTTCATGAATTTTGTTCCAGTATAATATTGTGCCTTTGTCCTGTCCTTTTTAGCAGCAATCAGGTCATTTAATAATTTAATCAGCTCTTTATAACCAATATCAAGCAACTTTTCTAATTCAATATTTTTTACTAATGCTCTAAAAATATCAATAACTGTCTTGTGCACATTTAATTCAACTTTTATAGAAAACTTATCAGCTAGGAATAATTTTGCTAAATCATGCATTGCATAATAACCAGTTATAATGCTCCATCTGGGATAATCAGATTGAATATGTCTAGATAGCTTGAGGTTTTCTTTATAAGAATAAGAGAAAAAATTCAGATACCTGTCTCTTTCTGTCTCAACAATTCTTGTTATTTTTCCACTCTTAAAAAGATAATCAATTTTATCCATATTAGTACCAATAATTTGGTATTTTAATACTTTTCTATGCTAAATAATACCAATAATTTGGTATTTTAATACTTTTTAGGTATTTTAAGATGGTGTTGAAAAGATGTTCTAAATTCTTTCTTTATACATAATCTGACCATATTTTACATTTCTATTAGCTAAATTTTTTCTAGCTTCACTAAATTTAGACCCCAAAGAAAGTTTCCCTTCTATAGCCAAATATTCCCTTGCTAAATCCTCTGCCTGGTTAACATCAATGCAAGTACTAGCACAAAATGTAGATTCTAAACCTTCTACCTTATAAGCCTGCCCTAAACTCCAATTAATAACATTAAGAGCACAAAGAGCAAGATCCTCATCTCTGGTTTGGAGTTTATCAGCCATTTTTTTAATTCTACGATGCGTTAACGCAGCATAGCCATCGTTATCTGAAACAGGATATTCAAGAGCTCCCATTTTAAGTAACAAATCATTTAATCTAAATCTCCCATGTGTTACAGGTTCAAAATAACCTGCCATTGCATTTTCAATAACACCTAATCCTGATTGTCTCTTCCTTTCCTCACTTAAATCAAATAAATGTGCAATACAAAAACAAAGGTTTTTATAACAATTATGAGCAGGCATATGTTCATATTCATAATCAGCCATCCATTGTGCAGTAGCTGATTTTTCTTTTCCAATTGCATGAAATAATCTTAATGAACCGCAGTTTGGAGAGCTCATTAACTCTGTAAATGATCTTAAATCAGAAACGCTCATTTGAACTTCTTTAGCCATTCTTTCAAATTCTTCAATTCGTTTGTATGCTTCATCAATTCTGTCCATAGAGATTTTTATTATTGATTAATCTAAAATCTTTATGGTAGTATTCACCACCATAATTTTTAAATACCCTATATAAAATAAATTAGAATGATTGAAACAACTTTGCATGAAATCGGATTAACAAAAAACGAAATAAAAATCTATCTTGCATTATTAGAACTCGGACCTTCTTTAATGGGAGAGCTCTGCGGAAAAACAAAAATTCATAGAAGAAATGTTTATGATTCAATTGAAATGTTAAAAAATAAAGGTTTTGTTTCATCAACAATTATTAATAATAGAAATGTGTTTGAAGCAATAAATCCTAAAAGAATCTTGGATATTTTAAAGGAAAAAGAAATTAATATTGAATCTATTATTCCAGGGTTGATTGAAAGACAAAATAAAAAAACATGTTTGGTTAAGGTTTATACAGGATTCTCAGGAAGAAAAATAATCTTTGAGGACAAACTTAATTATAAAGAAACTCAATATGTATTAGGAGCACATGAGCCATCTAAACAAAGTTCTATTTTTATTGAAAACTATCATAAAAGAAGAATTAAAAATAAAATCCCTTTAAAAATGCTTTTCTCAATCAATACAAAATCATCAGCTGAAAAATATGCAAAATATAAATTTATAGAAGTAAAAATTCTCCCTAAAAATTTTAATTTTCCGATTGCAATTAATATCTATGGGGATAAAGTTGCTATTCTTTTATCATCAGGAGATTTAGAACCAATAACAATTTTAATAGAAGATAAAGGGCTTTCAGAGGATTTTAAAACTTATTTTGAGATATTATGGAATATTAGTAAAAAATTAAGTAATAATCAATTAAAAAAGAGTAGAGGCAAAAAAGATTGTTGAAAAGATGATTGACTAATAAAGATTTATAAATATTAAATTACTATATTTTATATTAATAAAAAGGTGATTAGATGAAACAGTCAGCTAAAAAAAAGTTAATAAGATTTTTGTACTGGTTTTTTATAATTGCAGGAATAATAGTGATAGGGCTTGGAATTTATGTAATTTTCAAGAATTTTGGAATAATATAGTGTCAAAAACTCGGGATTAAAATCCCGAGCGTGAGTTTTTGATCAGACAGAAAAATAAATGTTATTTATCTGCGAACTAAAGTAGGCAGGGTTATAACTTTATTTTTCTGTATCTAAAATGAATCTAAACACAAAAATACTTGAAACATCAAAAATTTTCTAAAAATTTTTGTGGCTTAAAAATTCAGAAGAATTTTTAAATTCTAAATCAATTAATAATACTGATAATTTATGGTATCACAATATCAAGACTTACAAATCCTATAGACTTTATAAGTAATGTTCTGACAATAATAAGTATAATAATTTCAGTAGCTTTGATGTTCTTTATATGGTATCTAAAAGATAAAAATATAGAGGTTTAATTTCACGCCCAATATCTCCTCTATTCTCAATCAGTTATTTTCCATTGAATATATTGGGGTATAAAATTGTATTTAAATGAAAAATCTGTTTATAAGGCATAAAGAGGTAATAATTAATGAAAATCTATAAGTTTGACAAATCGAAAAATTCTACAGTTGACAGGAAGATAATATCCAAGTTTGGAGAGGCGATTTATAGTTGTCCTGAAATAAGGTCGGTTTTCATCAAGGTCAATTTCAATGATGGAAGCAGCATAGGTTTTAAAAGAGATGAAGACGAGGATGATTTTCAAGATTTCTTTGAAAAGCTAGAGAACAAAGAAGTAGATGATAAAGACAGTTTGGGATAAATTCTTTTTCTTTTTTAATTTATTAATCTTTTATATTTTAGTTATACTCGCAATAAGTTAGCTCAACAATTTCTCTAATCAATTAATTAAACATATTCCAGAATTTCTGCAATTCCAATAAAAAATATTAGTAATATGAGGAGCTAATAAGTTATGAATTATATCAGGATAAACATTGGTTTTGTTAAAACTTTTTTAAAAAGTTTTAAAGATGAGTAGCAGGAGTTATGAATAATAAGCCATAACAAACAACAGATGCCTTATCTCTTAAGTCATAGGTATTACCAATTATACAATTTTTCCATCAATAAAAAGACTTAAATATATTGATGAACTTCATTTATTATGAAACAGGATAATTATGAACTTTTCTTGGAAACTGACGTAAGTGAATATATTGGAGAGTGGATTGCTATTTGTGATGGCAAAATTATTTCTCATGGAAAAAAAGTAAAGGAAGTTTTAGCAGAAGCAAATAATAAATGCCCTGGAAAAAAGCCATTAATAGCAAGGATACCTGAAAAAGAAACAATGATTTTCTTTATAAAATGACTATAAGTTTTAAATATAAAACAGTAAAGAGGCCTGATGGAACAAATAGCAAAACTCCATCTATACCAATTACTCTTCTTGGAACCTCTACAAGATTTGATTCAATTGCACTCATAGATTCTGGAGCAGATATCTCTGCTATCTCAAAAGATATTGCAGAAATTTTAGGAATCAACCTGGATGGAGAAATAACATCTGCTTTTGGAATTGGTGGAAAAGTAGATTCAATAGAATCTAAAATAAATATTGTTGTAGAAAAAGGGCATGAACACTATATTATTGAAATACCTGTAAAAATAATCTTAGGGGAGTATGATTTTCCAATTCTTTTAGGCAGAGAAGGATTTTTTGATAATTTTGTTATTTCTTTTTATCAAAAAGACCAGAGAATTTCTTTAAAAAAGATTAATAACTGAGATATTGTAATATGTCAAAAACCATATGTTAAAGACCTGTAGTATGTTTATGCCACAGAAACGCGGTTTTTGATCATGTTCCGAATTCCATATGCTATCTTTACAACATATTATAAACATGTGGAATTCAGACATTTTAACAATTAAATAAAAATATCAGTAATGCATAAACTCTAAGAAATGTTAATGAGAAGCAGGAAGTTACGAATGATAACAACTATAACATCAATAACATCAATAATCAACTGATTCTATAACTCATAAGAGATTTACAATACCAATAGATCAAATCATCAATAATTCCAATAAAAATTTCAGTAATGTCAAGACAATGCCTTCGGCATACTAACTAACCCCTCAATCCAATAATT
>JBBSYU010000079.1:0-12629 GCA_038045105.1 Nanobdellota archaeon
TGAATTATTGGATTGAGGGGTTAGTTAGTATGCCGAAGGCATTGTCTTGACATAATCTTAATTATTATTTATATGCTTTAGATATTTCCTATTAATGACATTTTTTATTTTTACTGCTATGCTTTTTATGCATACCTCTCATCATAAAATAATGCAATATTGGGCATAAAAGCATCACTGCTAAAATTGCATATGTTTTAAATCCAAAGTAAAATAAAGCTCCTGCTATGATTACTGGAATTAAACAACAAATAAGCATTTTCCAGACATGGCTGTTTGTTTCTATTTTTTTCATTTTTTTAACCTGTAATTAATCTAATTTATATCCATGAAACAGAGCTTTTCTTTTCCCTGTTTGAATTAGTAGTACAGCAATCCATCTTAAAACTTCTTCCTCTTCATCAGAAGAGTATTGACAACAACACTAACTGATGATGCAGCCATTGCTCCTCCTGCGATTATAGGTGATAATAACCATCCTGTAAAAGGGTATAAGACTCCTGCTGCAATAGGAATTCCAAGTACATTATAGAATAATGCCCAAAACATGTTTTGTTTTATTTTACTTATTGTTATTCTGCTTAATCTTATTGCCCTTACAACATCTGTTGTTTTATTGTTCATCAGAACTACATTTCCTGTTTCCATTGCAACATCTGTTCCACTCCCTATTGCAATTCCAATGTCTGCTTGTGCAAGTGCAGGAGCATCATTAATTCCATCCCCAACCATTGCAACTTTTCCTTTTTTCTGCAGTTGTTTAACATGCTTTGCTTTATCTTCTGGGAGAACTTCTGAAATTACATGATTAACTCCTAATTGTTTTGCAATTGCATTTGCTGTTCTTTTATTATCTCCTGTTATCATGTAGACAAGGATTTTTTCCTGATGCAGCATTTTTACTGCTTCTATTGAATCTTCCCTTGGAGTGTCTGCTATTGCAAGAATTCCCAAAGGTTTTCTATTGTAATTTACAACTACAACTGTTTTTCCCTGTTCTTCAAGTCCTGCAATTTTTGAATCTAGTCCAGATAAATTGCATATTTTTCTAATATATTCTGGTTTTCCTACTATTAATTTTTTAGATTTATAGAGTCCTTCAACACCATGTCCTGGAACTGCTTTGAATGATTTTATATCTTCTAATTTAATATTTTTTTCTTTTGCTTTATTTACTACTGCCTGTGCTAAAGGATGTTCACTGTTTTGCTCTAAACTTGCTGCTAGTTTTAATAATTCTTTTTCATTAATATTGTCATTTGCAGTAATAATATCTGTTACTTCTGGCTTTCCTTGAGTTAATGTACCTGTTTTATCAAAAACAACAGCATAAAGCTTGTGAGCTGTTTCTAACGCATCTCCACCTTTGATTAAGATTCCTTTTTCAGCACCTTTTCCTGTTCCAACCATTATTGCAGTAGGTGTTGCTAATCCCAGGGCACAAGGACAGGCAATTACAAGGACTGAAACAGCTATAATTAATGAAAATTCAAATGTTTGCCCTGCTACAAAATACCATATTAAAAATGAAACTAATGCTATTAGGATAACTGCTGGAACAAAATAAGCTGAAATTCTATCTGCAAATTTTTGGATTGGTGCTTTTTTTCCTTGAGCATCTTCTATCAGCTTAATAATCTGGGCTAAAGTTGAATTTGCTCCAACTTTTGTTGCTTTGAATTTAAAAGAACCATGCTTGTTTATTGTTGCTCCAATAACAGTGTCTCCTTTCTTTTTTTCAACAGGCATTGATTCTCCTGTTATCATTGATTCATCAATTGCACTTTCTCCTTCTATAATAATTCCATCTACAGGAACTTTTTCACCTGGTTTAACTATGACAATATCTCCAACAACTACATTATCAATTGGAATTTTTTGTTCTTTTCCATTTCTTATAATTGTCGCTATTTTTGGAGATAGATTCATTAATTTTTTAATTGCTTCACTTGTTTTTCCCTTTGCAATTGCTTCAAGATATCTTCCTAATATAACAAAAGTGATTAATACAGCAGCTGCTTCAAAATACTGGTCACCCATTGGATTAAACATAATAATGTAAACACTGTAGAAATAAGCAGCACTTGTTCCAATTGCTATCAAACTATCCATGTTTGCTGATTTGTTTCTTAATGCACCTAATGCACTTTTATAAATATCCCATCCAATAATAAACTGGACAGGTGTTGCTAACAAGAATAAAATAAAATTTCTGTAAGGAACATCTATTCCAAACCACATTAAAACCATTCCAATCATCAATGCCGGGAATGCAAATATCAAACTGAAAATAAATGTATTTCTTAATTTCTTAATTTCTTTTTGTTTTTTCTGATTTTCATATTCAGGAGATTTTTCTGCATCTGATAAGACTTTAGCTTTGTAACCCAAGCTTTCTATTGAGCTTATTATAGATTTTTCAGAAGTTTTTGTTTCATCAAATTCAACTGTTGCTTTTTCAGTTGTCTGATTTACATTTACATATTTAATTCCTGGTTCTTTTTGAACTCTTTTTGTTATAAGCATTCCACAGCTTGCGCAATGCATGCCGGTGATGTCTAATGTTATTTTTTTAAAGGTGCCTGTTTGAGCCATATTAGTTTAATTCTCCATTATTTAGAGGAATAATATGTATGGTGTCTAAAACTCCATCTGTTTTTTTCATCACTCCAATTACAACTACATTTTTTCCAAAGAAATTTTTTATAGGGTCTCCTATATTGGTAAAAAGACCTTCCTGCCTCATTACTTCTGCCTCTTCATAGCCTAAAATAAGAGGGTAATAATTCTGTCCTCCAATCGTATGAATCTGATAATCATTAATATTTCCTTCTGATAATTGTATGTCCATTGGTACCTCACCAGTATAATAATAAAATAGTTTTATATATCCTTCTGAATTTTTCTTCGCATATATTTTATTTTCCTGCTGAATGTGGTCAAATAGAGAATTGGAAATTTGTGTTTTAATTTCTGAATTATTATTTGTCATAGATTCTTCTTTATTTTCTGGAATAGTATTTATATTGGTTGTTGGGTTGTTATCTATAGGATTATCCTCTGATTGCATTTTTTCTTGGAGTTTTGCATCTGTTGAGCCTTTGAATTTCATACCTGTTGCATTAATATTGTTTACAGCAGTAAAATAAAAAAAGCTTCCTATAATCAAGATTACTATAGTTAAAATTAGCGCATAGGTCTTTCCGCTTATTGGATTTGCTGATGAATCCTTTTTCACTTATCCCTCCTACTCTTTTTTGCTCCATGATTTATTTTTTCGCATTTTTTACACCTAATTTGAATGTCATTATCAAATTGCTTAAATGCATCTCTTAATATGCACCAGCAGAACTTGTCTGATAATTCAAAGAACTTTTCCTTGCCTTTTTTTTCAGATATCACTATTCCCTGGTCAGACAATTGTTTTAACTGATGTGAGATTGCAGAAAGAGTCATTTTATCTCTTCCAACAAAATTATATATCTCATTAACTGCCTTAGGATTTTCTGCTATGCTTAATAAAATATGGAGTCTTGTTTCGTCGGCTAAGCTAGAAAAGAATTGCATTACATTTTTTTCAGATTCCTGGACTTGCAGTTGTTTGCTTATTTTCATAATAGTTGAGCAATTATTCAAGTATTTAAATGTTGCGAATTTTGGTTCTATAGTTAGATATCTTTATAGAACTCTAATTAGAGCGGATGAATTAGGGAATAAATTGAGATTATTTATTCTAATTATCTCCATTTTTCAACCCAGTTATTTAGGGATTTAAAACACTTAATTAAATCTTCTCCTGAATCTGTAAGATAATATTCAACTCTAGGAGGAATCTCATTAAAATGTTCTCTTGAAATCAATTTTTCTTTTTCTAATTCCTTTAATCTCTTTGAAAGAGTTCTCGGACTTATTTTTTCAATATCTTTCTGTAACTCACTAAATCTCTTTTTAGAGGTTTGATTCAAATTTCTTAGGATTAACAAAGTCCATTTTTTACCTAAAGTCTCTATTATTTTTGAAACAGGGCATATTTTTTCCATTTTACCTGCTATACAAGTAGATACCAATATATTTAAATATTTAGTATATTTACTTTATTAAATAAACCTGTAATACTTTAAAAAAGTTAGTATTATTAACATTTATGTCTATGAAAATAAGAGTATACATCCCTAATATAAAGAATAGGTGTTCAACCTCAAATAATTGTAAGGAGGATTTTAAATGATTAAAAAATTTCTAGAAAATAATTCAGATTATTTCTATTTTGTTTTTAGAGTTATGGTGGGTCTTTTATTCTTGCTGCACGGTCTACAAAAGATGCCGGGAATAATAAATGGCACAACCCCCTTAATTGGTTTGATGGGATTAGCTTTCATAATCGAGACTTTTGGAGGAGCTCTTATTATTTTAGGCTTATTTACAAGATATGTTTCTATAATAACTGCTATTGAGATGTTAGTTGCATACTTTATGATGCATGCTAAAAATGGAATTAATCCTTTAGTTAACAAAGGTGAGCTTGCTCTATTATATTTTGCAGCTTTCCTAGTGATAATAGCATATGGATCAAAAAAATGGTCCATAGATAATTTAATAAAAAAATAAATTTTTTCTTTTTTCTTTTTTTTAATTTTTAATTCTCAAAATGGTAAATAAAAAATATGAAATAATAATTATTGGAGGTGGTGTAGCTGGAACTTCGTTACTTTATGTTCTTAGTAATTACACTAATATAAAAAATATAGCTCTGATTGAAAAATGCAAAAATCTTGGACAGGTAAATTCTTATAGAAATAATAATAGCCAGACCCTTCATTTTGGAGACATAGAAACCAATTATAGTTTTGAAAAAGCAAAAAAAGTCAATGAAGCATCAGTTCTTCTTAAGAATTATCTAGATAAAAATGGCAAAGATATTTATATTAAAACTTCTAAGATGGTTCTCGCAATAGGAGATGAGCAGATTAATTTTATTAAAAATCGAATCCAAAAGTTTAAAAAATTATTCCCAAAACTAGAACTAATAAATAAAAAACGAATTGAAGAAATAGAGCCCCTAGTAGTTAAAGGAAGAAATAAAGATGAGAATATTGCCGCACTATATACTGAAGATGGATATGCAATTAATTATGATGAACTTTCTGAAAGTTTTATTCAGCACTCAGAGAAAAGCAAGATTGAAATAAAACTATGTGAACGCGTTAAAAAATTAATAAAAAAAGAAAACTACGCTGTAATAACTGATAAAGGAGAGTATGACTCTAAAATAATCATTGTTTGTTCAGGAGCTCATAGTCTTGTTTTTGCCAAAAAATTAAATTATGGCTTAGATTATGGAATATTGCCTGTTGCTGGAAGTTTTTTTGGAACAAAAAAGAAATTTCTAAATGGTAAGGTTTATACTATTCAAATGGAAAAATTACCCTTTGCAGCAATACATGGAGATCCTTTTGTTGATAATACAAATGAAACAAGATTTGGACCTACTGCAAAGGTTCTACCCCTATTAGAGCGTCATGATTATAGCTCTATTCTTGATTTTTTTAGAACCTCTTTTAAAAACCTAAAAGGAATTTTAAGCCTGTTTAAAATATTGTCAGACTTAATAGTTCTTAAATATGTTATCAAAAATATAATTTATGATATTCCTCTATTAGGGAAAAGGCAATTCATTAAAGAGGTTAGAAAAATTGTTCCAACAATAAAACTTAATGAACTTAATTATAAAAAAGGTTATGGAGGAATACGTCCTCAATTAGTGAACTGGGAAAAAATGAACCTTGAAATGGGTGATGCAAAAATTTATGGTAAGAATATTATCTTTAATATAACTCCTTCTCCCGGAGCATCTGTGTGTTTAAAAAATGCAGAAATAGATGCAAGAAAGATAATTGAATTTTTTAAGAAAAACTTTAATACAAATTTTAAATTTGATGAAAACAAATTTGAAAAAGATCTCAAATAAATCTAATCATAAATCATTATTAAACTTATTGCCTAAGCAAAATTTATCTTTGCCTAAAAAGAATATAGCTAATGTAGCCATTGCGAGTCCAAAATCTCTTATTCCGGTTGGATCAGAAAATCCAATAGAAATTGCAATTCCAGTTAGATGAAGAGACAATAGTAATGCTGAAACTCTTGTATAAATTCCCAGTAGCATTAATGAACCAAAAATAATTTCAAATATTCCATTTAAAAGAACAAGATTTTTTGCAGATAATCCAAATTGCAATGCAAAATTAGGGACAAAACCAGTCCAATAACCAGGATTGATTAATTGATTTACAGAAAAATAAATAAAAACTAAAGCTAGTGATATCCTAAGGATTATCTTGCCGTATTCTTTGTCAATATTTATAATCATCTGATAAACTCCCAATGTAATTAGTTTGAGTTATTTAAAAAACTTTCTGATTATTTGCAAGAATATTTTATGGTTATTTCTAATTATAGACTAAGATTTGTATAATGTCAAGAACCATGTGTTGAAACACATGGCGTGTCTGGTTCTTGAGCATCTCAGAAATCTTTCAGAAGATTTCTGATGACACCCAAAAAACTTCTGAAAGTTTTTTAGTGTGCTCCAAAATGCCTTTGCTTTCTATCCATTAAAATAGATAGGTTACACAAAGAGCATTTTGGACATCTTAATTTTATTTCACTATTAATTTACCTTTCATTTCCATGTGCCCCTTTCCACACATATTAGTGCAGTACCAGTCAAATTCTCCTGTTTTTTCTGCTGTAAATTCTATTGCTTCATTTCCTTTTAGGTTTAATTCTGGAATCCTTATTCCATGGAGAGTATCTGTGTTGTTTATGATTATTTTTACTTTATCTCCTTTATTCACTGTTATTATGTCAGGGGAATAGCCGAAACGGAATGCATTTACTGTAAATTCTTTTATGTCTGATTGAGCAATTACCTTTCCTGTAAAAGATTTTAATGCAAAAATCCCTGCTATTGCAAGAATAATTATTATTCCCACTATTATAATATATTTTTTCATTTTATTTTTTAACCTCCTTGCAATGTAAGTCTGTCATATTTTTATTTTCCATTTTATTCAACAATAATAGTTCCTCTGCCCATTCTCATGCTGCAGGCAAATTCAAAACTTCCTTTTTTGTCTGGATTAAAGGTTATTGTATCTGAAGGATTTGATGAATGTTTAGAGACTCCTAATGATTGAATGTTGAATGAACGATAACATCCTCTAATGCTGCTGTCCAGTGTAATTTCAACAGGAATCCCCTGCTTAACTGTTATTGTATTTGGATAATAATTATAATTTTTGAAACTAAGAGTTATCCTCTGAACTTCTCCCTGAATTTGAGGATCATCTTTATTATCATTAATAATATTCCCATTAATTGATTTATTATTAAATAAAAAGAATCCTCCCATTAATAAGGCAGATATGATTATTATTATAAATATTGTTTTTTTATGACTTTTCTTTTGTTCTTGAATAATTGGATGCTTTGCTGAGTTATGCATTGCTAATGCATCTTGACTAGGAAAATCCCTATTACAAATTTCACATTTTGTTCTTTCTGCCATTTTATTTACCCAAATCCAGGACTTGCAGCCTGTGTTGAAAGTGATTGAGCACACTCGTTTGGTTTATTGATAAATGCATTACAAACAGCTTCTTTTATTGAATTTGAATCTCTATTGACTTGCACTTGAACTCCATTTATTACAAAAGTTGGCGAGCCGCTAATCCCTAATTCATTTGCTCTTGCATTCTGCTTATCATATATTTTAGGAGCATCACTCTTCATATAGTTTTCAACTTTAGTCTTGTCAATAAATAATTTCTTGTATATACTTGGCAGATATTTATTCAAACAAACATCGTCTCCACTACAAGAACCAATATCAGTATTTGCATTAAATTCTTTAAGATATGCAAATAATTTATCTTTTCCATATAACTGTTCTATGCTTATCTGCCTTAATGTCTCAATTCTTTCATATTCACCATGCATTGCACCAATTGCAACTATATTAATATCAGCTTTATCTTTTAATAAATCATAAACTGGGAAAAGTGCTTTTTCAAACTGCAATCCATAAGGACAATATGAAAATATAAATGCTTCTACAACAGGTTTATTAGACTTCTCGACATCTTTAGGCACATTAGCATTATTGGAATTAGCAGCATTATTTCCCATAACAGGATTTTCTGTTAAAGGGATTAAGCTAGGAATTAAACTTTCTCCATCTTTTGTAATATAGACAGGAACATCTTTTCCATTCATTAAAAGAATAACTTCATATAAATCTCCCTTTGTGCTTACACTGACAAATGTAGCATCAAGTCCTTGTGATTTCGTAAAATCAATTAATTTCTTGCTTGCATCATCACTAGAGATAGCTTTTACAGATACTCCTCCTTTAAATGTTATTATTAATAAAACTATAATCAGAATTCCTAAAACAATACTAACTGCAATCCAAGGGTTGTTTCTTATACTCTTTACAACTTTATGTTCTTCCTTTTCAATTTCTTTTATTATTTTTTCTTTGTCTATCATTTTTTGTTTATGGATTTTATAAAACATGTTTCTATATATATCTTATCTGCTGAACAATAAGCCTTTAAACGTCTAAAAACCCTAAATTTAGGATTTAGAACGTTCATAAGGCACTTTCATCATATTTTAAGGTAGATAGCAAGAGTTTTTCCTTTTTTAATTCTTTTTATAATCCCTCTTCTTTCTAACTCCTGTAAAACATAGCTTAATTTTGCTTTTGACATATTAGCTCTTAATCTTAAGGTATTTTGAGTTATGCCTTCTTGTTCTCTTATTGCTTTAATCACTTTTTGTTCAAAAGGGTCTAAAGCTTTCATTATGATGTCAAATTTAATATTTTCAATTTTCTGCTCTTTTTCTTGCTCAAGTTTTTTTAAAATTGCTTTTTCTGTTTTGTTAAAAAATAAAATATAAAACCCTAATGCAAGCATAAATCCAAAAAATCCAAATCCTATGTGCATCATTGATAAAATATCTTCAACTGGCTCACATTCTTCAGTAGTTTTACATCCTAACTCTAATGATTTTTCTGACATTTTTATATTGAAAGAGATTAAAAACAACAAAAATACTAAGCTAATAAGAATCATTAATATACCTAATTTTTTATTTTCCATTTTTTATTCAACACCCAAGACCTCCAAGAGAGCAAGAAGTTGAATTTGCCTTTAGTTTTGGAATACCTGACTCTTTTCCTGAATATATATAATCATTTACATTAGTTGTTTCCCATTCATATTCATGATTCCACAAATTCCAAAAATATCTCCATTCATTCCAGCCTATTCCAAGCTGTTTTACATAAATCTTATTTTCTGCAAGAATTTTCCCTGTTTTTCTTCCACTCATGCAAGCCGTACTATAACAATAAACTATTATTTCCCTGTTTTTTGGAAGTTTTGAGAATTCGCTGGTTATTCTTTCTTCATCTTCGTATGCAGGAGTTTCTTTGTCTTTGTATACAGGAATATTTACAGCTCCTATAATATGCTCTTTTTCATATTCTTCTCTGCTTCTTACATCAACAAGAATATAGTCCTTAGTATTTTTATCCATCCTTAATCTTAAACTATGGGGGCTTATATGAACAGCATTTTCAGTAAGATAAAATTTTTCTATGAGAGAGTTTTCAGAATTTTCATTTTTTAGAATTAAATTAGTTGTTATTATTCCTGCTATTGCTCCATAGAGCATTGCGATTATTATTACAGTCAATGTTTTATTCATTTTGCTTTATAGCCCAGTTCAGTTATTATATCTTTTATCTGTTGTTCAGATATTTTTTTATCATCAAATTCAATTAGTGCTTTTCCAGTGTCCTGGATATTTGCCTTGACTCCTTTGTCTTCTAATTCACTTTTTATAAGCTTTGAACAGCTTGCACAATGCATGCCTTTGATATTTAGATTAATTTTTTTCATTTTGTTCAACCTCCCTGAATTTATTCTCATTTTCAAGTTCTAATATTCCAGATTCTTCTATTATCTCTGATATTATTCCTTCACCTATCTCTTTTATTCCAGCGCAATTCCCCTCTTCAATATCAATATGCAAACAAAAACCATCCCTTTCACTAACACGCACTATAATGTCATGAAAAGTAACAGGCCTTGAACTATTGGTTTTAACAGATGCAATCATTCCATTTTTAAGTCCTAATTTTTCAGCTTCTTTTAAATTACAGTGCAGATGCCTTCTAGAGATGATAACTCCTCTATTGATTGTTATCTCTTTTTTAGGACTTGCTATTGTTAAACCAGGTGTATTTTCTAAATCTCCTGAAACTCTTACAGGAGGGTTTATTCCAAGAATTCTTGCATCAGACTGCAATATTTCTATCTGGGTTTCTTTTCTTAGAGGGCCTATTATCCTTACATTTTCTATTATTTTTTGACCTAATTTTATTGTGAGTGTTTCTTCTGCTGCAAATTCACCTGGCTGTGATAATTGCTTTAGTACATTTAATTTATAATCAGCTCCAAAAAGTTCTTCAAAATCCTGTTTAGACAAATGTATGTGCCTTGCTGAGATTTCTATTGGAATTTTTTTATCCATATTTATATTTTCTTTATTCATTTTGTATTTTAATGTTTCTTGGTTTTTATAATTATTTAATTGACTTATTGGAATTGTGCATAATTTAAGATATGAAGCATCTGTTAATTGAGTGAGATTGTAGTTTTTTATTACATGCCCTGCTTAATATCTTAATATTACTAATATATTGGAATTGTATATGCTTTATCAGTTATATCATCTGTTGATTTGCTTTTATTTGATAACCCAATTATTCTATTATTTCTTAGATTCATAATTGAATTATCTCACGTCTGATATATAACTGCTACTCATAAACATTTCTTAATTTTATATATTATCTGTGCTTATTTTTTATCCACCGCAGCCGCATCCTCCTCCGCCTGATCCTCCACATTGCATTCCTTTCGCAGGAGTTGCTGCTGTAACTTCTTGTTGTGTTGCTGTTCCTGTTTCAGTTACAATAAAGCTTCCTCTTAACATTCCCATTCCACAGCTGAAAGAAATTGTTCCATCTTTATCTGGTGTAAACTCAATGACATTTAAACCTTGTTTTAGATTCTTGCTAATTCCATATTGATTTAAAATTAATTCACTATTACATCCTGTCAATTGCTTTACATTTACATTCCATTTAACTAGAACTCCTTTTTTTAATACAAATGAGTTGGGAGAATAACCAGATGCATCAACATTCATATTTACTTCTTGAATTCCATTATTTAAAACTGCTCCTGTTCCACTGGCAACAACAGAGGTTCCTACTATTTTAGATTGTATTGCTGAAAAACTATAAGGACTTCCAATCATTGTTAATCCTCTGTTCAGCATTATTAATCCTAGTATAAGAACTATTATTCCTGATATTTTTAGGATTTTTTGAGTTGTTTTATGACTTATCACTGTTGCAAAGCTTCCAAATCCTATCATTATTGGCAAAGTTCCTAAACCAAAAACTGCTAATGCTGTTGCTCCTGATGTAAAGCTTCCTGTACCTGCTGCATATAAATACATTGCCTGTAATGGACCGCATGCAATAAACAATCCATTTAACAGTCCAGTTACCATGGGTCCTTTGTATGGGCCTTTTGCATTTGCAGATGCTTTCATTGTGAATCTTGTTAAAAATTTTGGATTAAACTGGAATCTTCTAAAGAATTTTAAACCAAACATGCTTAATGCATAGAATATCATGAAAACTCCTGTAAAGATAGCTACTCCTGCTCTAAGTCCAACACTGAACGCAATTATTCCTCCTATTAATCCAAATATTCCCCCCATAATTGTATAGGAAATAACCTTTGCTCCCCCATAGACAAGATGTTGTTTATAGCTTTTATGACCGTTTAGGGCATTTTTAGCTGTATATGAAACAACAAAACTCCCGCACATTGAAACACAATGAAATCCTGTCAAGATTCCTATAAGGAATATTAAACCTAAACCAAATTTATCTCCAGCTTGTGGAAGTGCAATTTCTGGAATCTTTATTCCTGGAATCTGAATTAAATTGAAATAATATAATAAAAATAAGAAAAGCGCTATTGAAACTATTATTAAAATCCAGGTTGCTGCGCTGAACCTGTCGTCTTCTGAATTATTCTGCATAATGATATTTTTCTTAGAATCATTTTCTATTTTTTTATGTTTGGATTTTTTTTCACTAATTCTCTCATTAATAACAAGGTCTTTTTTTAAGTTATTTTCAGGTTCTTCATCATCTTCCTCAGGAATTGTTTCAGAGGTTTCATTTTCCTCTGCTTCTTCTAATTTTGAAATTTTTGAATCAATTTCTTTTTTTAATTTTTCATACTGTTCTGAGAAAATTTCCTCATTTAAAAACATCTCCTTTAAATCTTCTCTTTGTTTAATTAAATCCTCTTTATTTTGTTCTGAATCAGTTATTTCACAATTCTCGCATTCATAACCTAATTTTTCTATTGCAGCTTTTATTTTATCTTCTGAAATCTTATTTTCATCAAAATTTGAAATTTTTGAATCAATTTCTTTTTTTAATTTTTCATACTGTTCTGAGAAAA
>JBBSYU010000079.1:12729-16184 GCA_038045105.1 Nanobdellota archaeon
AATTTTTCTATTGCAGCTTTTATTTTATCTTCTGAAATCTTATTTTCATCAAAATCAATCTCTACCTGTTCTTTTGAATAACTTGCAGATATACTATTAACTTTGTTTTCCAGTGTTTTTTCAATAAGCATTGCACATGAATTGCAATGCATGCCTTTTAGATTGAATGTTTTTTTCATTATGAGTTTTAAATTATTTGACTAGTTTAAATAGGTTATGAATTATTAATCTGTTTATTTTATTTTTTATAGAAAAACTGGTTTGAAACAGCTTATAAGCATTGGCATGAAACTGGTTACACTTATATTTTATCTTTTAGAATGTAATAAAACATATTGATAATGTATAAACCTTGATGAGATATTAATGAGAAGCAAGAAGTGAGTTCAACTACAATCTCACTAAGCAACAGAAGCCATAATTAATAAGGAATGTACCATACCAATAAAATATATTGATAATATGATGAATTAAGAAATGTTTTTGAATTGATTAAAATATCTTATGAGAAGCATAAAAAACAAATAATTCGCTTATTCAACAGATACCATAACTCATAAATTATTTATAATACCGATAAATAATATAAGAAATATAAAACCTAGGTCATATTTTATTCTTTAAAAGCCTGAAAATTATAAATGATACTAACAATAATATTAAAAAGTGAAATATAAGAAATTCAAAAATAAATATTTTTGAGTATCCTTCTAGATAATATCTTGTCTGCAAGAGGACGCTTATTATTGCAGAAAATATCAGTGCCTTTTTCAATAAGCTTATTTTTCTTATAAAGAAATAAGTTATAAATCCTATCAATGTTCCAAAAATTATTTTATTTTTGAAATAGTAAGAGGGAACTGAATAATCTTCTTTTAAAGTGTGTATGTAATAATCAACTGCGGTGAAAATCAGGATTATTATCAATATAATTAAGGCGATGAATATCCAATCAATTATTTTTATTTTCTTGTCTCTTTTTTTCATTTTAGATTGCTTCACCATAAAAGAAAAGTAAAAATGCGAAAATTAAATGTATCACTGCTAGTGTCAAAGTCAGGAAAGCAAAAAACATATGGAATCCAAAAACCTTTTTATTAAACTTGTGAACAGCAATTCCAAAACTTGCTGTTGTAAACACTGAAATTATAGTCAAGATTCCAAAAATTATTGCTAAAGGTATGGGAAATATCATAGGATTATATGGCATTTTAAATTTAAATACCTTTGGCTGTTCTTGCTCTGTCTGGAGTTTTAAATTAATATATTTTTGCACAATTATTTTCTCGTTTTTGATTTGTTCTCCCTCATTAATAGGGGGAGAAAAATAAAAAACAGGCTATTTTTGGAGAATATAAGTCTATCATAAGGTTATTCCGGACAGAGCAGTTGTTTTTATATTCTGATGAAAGTATTGGTAATATGAAAATTTTGGAGATGTTAGTGAGAAGCGAAAGTTATGAAGAGGAGTAGATGAATAAATTCATCTAGTAAGAAGATAAGTTGATGAACTCATCAAGGTGACAGCCATAACAAAACAACTGATGCCCCATATCCCAGATTATATGCAATTCCAATAAAACAATAAAATAAAATAAAAAATAAATCTTATTCTACGATTATCTTTGCTTTCATGCTTGGGTGAATTGTGCAGTGATAATCATAAGTTCCTGCTGTGTTAAACGTATGTGAATAAGTAGTTCCTTTTGAAAGGCTTGATGAATCAAGTTCACTTCCTGAATCAGAAGTTACTGTATGCGGAGCTGAATCTAAATTTGTCCAAACAACTTTGTCTCCTTTTTTTATTGTCAATGATGAAGGAGAAAAAACAAAATTGCTTATATCTATATTGTAAGTCTCTGGTGTTGATGTTGATGAACTGCTTCCAGATGTTGAAGGATTTGACGATGATGGGAGAGTCAATGAACTTGGTGGATTAGTCTGTTTATTTTGGTTTATGCTTGGCTGAGCAGGATACATTTGTCCATACCAAACATAACCTAAAATCAATAATACTACCACTGCAAGTATTACTATTAATGTTACCCCTATTTTGTTTGACATTCTTATTTTATTAATACCTCCTTACAATTATTAAAATATACCTAGATTTTTCTTATATTCTTTATTTGAATTGTATATAACCTAAAGTTATAGCTTCTGTTGTAGTTTCTCATAAACTTTTTAATCTTATCATCTAGATAACTGATATTACCAATATTATTTATTAGTATTAAATATCTCTATTCCTACAATACTATTTATTTCAACACCACAATATTTGTCATTCCTCTTCTTTTTCTTTCTATAAGTCCCTGTGACTCTAAACTATCTAAGATCCTAGTAACTTTGACTTTATTTAGATTTGTTTTCTGTATTATATCTGATTGAAACATATTTCCTTTATTTTCAAGCAATAAGTTCATGATTATTTTTTCTTCATCATCTAAGCTTTCCAATGATTTTTTACTGAATTTTTTAGGATTTGCAGTTGCCAAGGGTTTTATCTGCCTTATAACTACTTTTTCATTTTCTTTTGAAAATATGAGAAATAAACCAATGATTAGGACTAGTCCTGCAATTGCAAGGCTTAAATAAGTTTGGGTTTTAATTGTAGTATACATTGTGCATTCTGGGCCATGGGAACAGGTTGTATTCACAATTTTTGTCATCCCTTGATTAAAAATAAATATTATAATTAAAATTAAGACTGCTATTCCTACAATCAAACTTCCTACATTTTTGTTTTTCATGAGGTTTTTATTTTTAAGTTAGTTTTATCAAAAAGGAAAAACAGGATAAAAACTCATATGAATTATGATTCATATATCTTTATATAGTTTTTGGTTATGCATAGATATATTTTTTGATTTAAAAAGCTTAGGAAGGATTAATTAAATAAAAACAGATAATAAAGTTACAAGATACCATAAAATTAAATTTATTATGCTTAAGATTTTTGGATTTTTTCTTCTTTTAGATATTATTTCAATCATTATTCCTATAATAATTATCCAGGCAACAAAAATATGCTTTATTATTAATAAGGGAGTGTTTAAAGGCCATTTTACATAAAAAGGAAGTGCAATACCTGTGACAATCAATAAAAATATTCCAATCCAAATCAATTTAACAATAGGAGACATAATTTTTCCCTGAATTTTCTGGATTTCTTTATCTTTTGATGCTTTTATAGAAAGAATAGTTGCAATTGTTGCTCCGCCAATTCCAAAAGACAAGCCAATGAAATGAAAAAAATTAATTAGTTCCAGCATTACCATGTTTTTTATAGTGTTTTGAAGTTTTTAACTTTTGCTGTACTGTATTAATATTGTAATACAACAATCCTTATAATTGGTTTATTCTTACTTAATAGTATTGGTATTGTAGTAAGTGGGATACATATAGCTATTTCTTCTTGAGATTTTTTAGCTTTCCATATAAAGTATCGGCTG
>JBBSYU010000080.1:0-3045 GCA_038045105.1 Nanobdellota archaeon
ATACAATTGCTTGCCCTTAAAAAAGGCAAGCTTTTTTATATAGATTATATACTATGAATTATTGAAAGGTTTACCAAAACTTACTTTAGAACCAGACCCTATTTAAAAAACGAGCCTGCGAGGAATCGAACCTCGATCAGCTGGGCCGAAACCAACTGTTTTATCCATTAAACTACAGGCCCTAAATAATCATATTATTTAAATTAATAAGACTATTGGTTCCAACAGGGATGCCCTCTTAAGAATGCTTCAGGTATATATTGTCTAAACTTTTCAGGAATACCTAAAGGAGGTTCTTTAACATGTAATGCAAGATTAACAAGTTTAACCATTCTTCTTCTCTGATTTTGTCCTGCTTTACTTTCACCAAATAGTAAAATAGTATCTTCAATCAATAATAGAATTTTATCAAATCTTTTCTGATTTGATAATGCATAGAAATTGGGTGTAATCATAAGTCTAGTTTGTCTTTCTATTAAATTCTGTATATATGCTTCTCTTGAACCGGGAGGATAATCTCTATTAAATTTTTCCCCATTTACTTTAATCTCCTCAAGAGCATCTTTTATTACATTATAATGTCTTGATTGTTTTAAATATGACATTTTATCCTTCTAAAGTTAACTATATATTTACCCAATATCTTTATAAATATTACTTAGTTGAAAAAACAATGACAAAAACAATAGAGAGCAGAGTTGCTGGCCATAAAAGGTCTGGTTTTATTCCTTGTTAGAGGCAGTCATATTTCTCATTATTGTTTAAAATTTGCACTAACTGATTTCTTAGAACAATATAAAGAAGAGCAAAGAAAATTAACGCAAAGAGATTATAAGGAAACAGAAAGAATAAGACAAAACCCTTATCTTTTAACCAAAAGTTACTTGTTTAATAAAATAGAACCATTTCTCCTTCCATTTTATGAAAGAAGGAGGCATAACTAAGTTTATAAAATATAAATAACAAATAATAACATAACAATGGTAGAAAAAACAAAAGAAAAGAAAAAAAGCGAACTAGGAATAAGCTCTGACAAAGATGATTTTGGAGAATGGTTTTCAGAATTAATGATAAAAGCAGATTTGGCAGATTATACAGAAGTCTCAGGATGTATTGTTTTTAAGCCAAATTCATATGAAATATGGGAAAAAATAAAATACCAAGTTGATAAGGAGTTTAAAAAACTAGGAATTAGAAACTGCTATTTTCCATTGTTTATACCTGAAAAATATTTAAATAAAGAAAAAGAGCATGTAGAAGGATTCTCACCAGAAGTTGCATGGGTAACCCAAGCAGGCGATACAAAATTAAATGAAAGATTAGCAGTAAGACCGACTTCAGAAACAATAATGTACCCAAGTTATTCAAAGTGGATAAGATCCTGGAGAGACCTCCCATTAAAATTAAATCAATGGAATAATGTAGTAAGATGGGAATTTAGTCATCCAGTTCCATTTTTTAGAACTAGAGAATTTTTATGGAATGAATTACATACTGTTCTAGAATCTGAAAAAGAAGCCTTGGAAGAAGGGGAAAAAATCCTAGATTCATATGATAAAGTTTGTAAAGAATATTTAGCTCTGTATGGTCTTGCAGGTAAAAAAACCGAAAAAGAAAAATTCGCAGGAGGTGTTGCTTCAACAAAATTACATTACATACTTCCAAGCGGAAGAGTAATAGAAGGTCCTTGTTTCCATTATGATGGACAAAATTTTGCAAAAGCCTATGATATCAAATTCCTAAATAAAAGTGGAAAAGAGCAGTATGCTTATCAAAACACCTATGCAATTTCAACAAGAATGTTAGGAACAATGTTTGCAATTCATGCTGATAAAAAAGGTCTTGTAATACCTCCAAAACTTTCAACAAATTGTGTTGTAATAATACCTATATTTTCAGAGGAAAATAAAAAAGAAATTTTAAAAGAATCAGAAAAAATTGCAAAAGAACTTGAAGAATTCTGCCCAATATTGGACTTGGATGAAGAAAAGCGCCCTGGATTCAAATTCAATGATTATGAATTAAAGGGCATTCCAATCAGGATAGAAATAGGTCCGAAAGACTTGGCAAAAAAAGAAGTAATAGTTATGAGAAGGGACACTCTGGAAAAGAAATCAGTAAAGATTTCAGAATTAAAAAAACAAATCCCAAAAATCCTGGAAAACATTCAAAGCAATCTTTTTGAAAAATCAAAAAAGCTGTTTGATTCAAAAATTGAAAAAACAAATTCACTAAATGAACTTAAAAAGATAATCGAAAACAAAAAAGTTGGAATTGTTCCTTTGTGTAAAGATTCAGAATGCGAAGATATGATGAAGTCTGAAACAAAAGGAGCAAAAGCTATATTTATATCAGAAAAAGATAAGATAAAAAATGAAAAATGTATAATATGCAATAAACCTGCAGCTTATTTTGTTTATGCAGGAAAGTCCTATTAACACACTCGGTCTCTGTCCGGAGTTTTAAATTAATACATTTTTGCACAATTATTTCCTCGTTTTTGATTTGTTCTCCCTCATTAATAGGGGGAGAAAAATAAAAAACAGGCTATTTTTGGAGAATATAAGTCTACCATAATGTTATTCCGGACAGAGCAACACACTCGAAAACTTTATAAGCAATCTATTTCTAAAAAATTAATGCCTTATAATCAAAATCCTCGTCCAAGCGTGTTTGAAATAGCAGAACTTTATCTCAGAAGAGAGTATGAGTTTCCATTGCTGAGAAATCCAGATTATGCGGATTTAAAAATATCTAGAAATCTTAGAAGAGGATTTCAGCCTGAATTATTTGGACAACAAGAAACATTCAGACCAAGAACAGAAAGATTATCAAGGGCAATCTTAGATGTATTTGATGATACAGAAGATGTAGAAGAACCAAATACTGATGAAGTCTTAAGGCAAGAGGGATTTTATGATTCAAATGACCCAAGATGCTGCATTAATAAAGCAAGAAGATAAAATTATTCTTGAATTATAATTATATTAGTAATATCAAAAAAACAATGTGCCACCACACACTAAAGTGTGTGGTTTGATTGGC
>JBBSYU010000081.1:0-2243 GCA_038045105.1 Nanobdellota archaeon
AGATGTTTTTAAATTCTATAATTCTAGAGAGAAGAAGAATTAGTACGCAAAGCTGATACAGAGCAAAAAGTAAACCTCTGCCTTCAGGCAGAGGACAAAGCTTTCTGCTTTGTCTTTTCGCTCAGTCTCACAAATTAAAAGCATTTTTGTATTAAAATATAAAATAGTAAAATGCTTTTAATTTCCAAGTCCATTACAAACCTCGGCTTTTAAGCCGAGGTATAAGTCCGAAGGACTTGGTGATATTAACAATAATGTGTTGGTAATGTAAAAACCAATCAGTTTTGTAGATGAGGAAATTAAGCCAGTTAATTGAGCAAGAAATTATGAAACAGATACCATAACAATCAACAGATACCACAACTTCTAAATCATTTATGATACTGATAAAGAATATTGGTAATGTTTATGGTTCTAATGTCAGTAATGTAAAACTTTTTAAAAAAGTTTTAACACATCAGAAAATCTATGAGATTTTCTGTGCCCAAAAATTCTTATGAAAGAATTTTTTGGAAATCAGGATTTATCCTGACATGATAAAAAACTGATGAGTTTTGCAGATGAGGAGATTAAGCATAGTAAGAGTATATTAAAACTAAAATACTTCACTTAATCAACAGATGAAACATATCTCAAATCATAGACAATTCCAATAAAACAATTTTATCCTAATCCAATACTTCTTAAGAATCTTGAAATTAATGTCAGTCTTTCAAGAGGTTCTAGATTAAGATTTTCTCCTAGCAATCTCCTTGAAGTTATCATGTAATGTTTTGTTGCACTGCTTTTTGGATGAGTATAGATAACTGCATTTTTCATTACTTGTGACTCTTTTATAGAATCATCTTCGGGAATTATTCCTAAAATTGGTACTTCTAGCATGTCTTTTATGTTTGCAATTGACATTTCTACTTTTTTACCCTGATACCTTGTTATTATTATTCCTGTAACAGGCTTGTTCATTTCTTCTGCAAGTTTAATTGTTTTAAGAGCATCTGTTACGGCAGACATTTCTGGATTTGTTATGATTATTATTTCATCAGCAGCCATTATTGCTGATTTTGCTTCTTCTCCCAAACCTGCAGCAGAATCAATTAAAACATGGTCTGTTATTTTTTTTAATTTTTTTGTTA
The DNA here is from genome assembly GCA_038045105.1 of Nanobdellota archaeon. Lineage (GTDB taxonomy): Archaea > Nanobdellota > Nanobdellia > Pacearchaeales > GW2011-AR1 > ARS1285. The sequence continues at coordinate 1,134 of JBBSYU010000081.1, forward strand.
TTTCTCCCAGTCTTTTGTAATTGATTTTTTCTGATTCTCTTAATGAAAGAGAGGCAGGAATTATCTTTGTTCCAGAGTCATGTTCATAGATTGCATCTTCTATTTCTGCCTGTCCTGCTAAAACATGATTTAGAGTAGTTGGCACAATCGGAGCGCCTAGATGTATTCCAATATTAGGGGTTGTTAGATTTCCATCAACTATGATAACATCTTCTCCTAAATTATTCAAGGAAGCTCCTAGATTTATTGTGGAAGTTGTTTTTCCTACTCCTCCTTTTCCAGACAATATAGCATATATTTTAGCCATTTTTTATTAGTCTATTAAAACAGTTTAGAATACAGAGTAAAAAATAAAATACTTTTTTACTCAGTCTCATCAAATCCTATAAAAATCCAGAAGGATTTGATGATTTTTTAGCTGTTTTATTCAGTTTTTAGATAAAATGAAAAGCTTGGTGTAATTTATAAATCTTTCTAGAATTTCAGAGTATTCCTTTAACTTTTCAAGATTAATTGCAATTTCCCGCATCTTATAAGTTACCCTTAAACACACGCCTTTTCTGAATTCTCCTTCTTTTGTTTTAGTTAAGATATCAATAAGTTTGAACATTTCATATATTTCAAGAGCTTCCATGACTTCATGGCTGTTTTTAAATGCACTGGTTATTACATCCAGTTTTAATCTTGGAGCATCTGGTATTGATTTAATTAGTTTTTTCTTTTTAGCTTTTTCTAACAAAGCATCAAAAGCATAATCAATCATTATTTTCCATCTTTTTAGCAAATTAATCATTACATCACAGGTTTTAGTATATTTCATGCTAACATAAAGAAGATGGTCTGCACTTATTTTCTCTTTTATTATTTTCTCTAATTCTTCTGACATTTGAGATAGTTTTGCCTCTTTTTAATCAACCTTAATAATCCAGAGTAAAAATAAATTTTTACTCAGTCTCACCAAAATCCGACAATAAAAACTGAAGGTTTTTGTGATTTAGAAAGGGGTTTTTGATTAAGAATTAATGCATAACTTCTATATAAATCTTATCTTTTATTGGTAAGTGGGACACATATAGCTATTTCTTCTTGAGATTTTTTAGCTTTCCATAT
>JBBSYU010000082.1:0-1777 GCA_038045105.1 Nanobdellota archaeon
ATTGCGCTAATTGAAAGCTTTTTTGGATGGTGCTGGCTGCATGACTTGTTCAGGATGAACAACAAGAATCAATAAAAACTCATAAATACATTGAGTATTTCAAAATTCATAAAGTATATTAACTTACTTTTATTAATAATTTAATAAAACTATCAGGGAGGTTGAACAAAATGAATAAAAACATAATTTTAGCAACAATAGGAACAATATTAACTAGCATTGCATTTATCTCAGCACAAGAGCAGTATAACTGTCCCATGGGCGGAGGAATGATGTATGGCATATATGGTGGTTATGGTTCAGGAATGATGCTTTTTAGCTGGGTAACCTATATTTTAGTTATAGCACTTATAGTTGCTGCAATCTACTGGTTAATAAAAAGTGCAGGCAAGAAGAAATAATATTAAAATCACTTATTTTTTATTTTTACAATGAACAAAAACATTAAAGAACTAATAGAATATCCTAAAGAAGGAGTTCTAAGCAAGGAAATAATAAAAGACAAAAAACTAAATGTAACTCTCTTTTGCATGGCAAAGAATACAGAGATTTCAGAGCATACTTCAACAAAAGCGGGAACAATCTATGTAATAGAAGGAAAAGGAATATTTAATTTAGAAGAGAAAGATATTGAAATGAAAGATGGAATTTTTATCCACATGAAAGAAAATGCAGTTCATTCATTGAAAGCAATTGAAAACACGAGTTTTCTTTTATCATTATATTAAATATGGTAAAACGTAATATAATAAAAATAGATGAAAAAAAATGCAATGGATGCAGTCTATGCATTCCAAATTGTCCAGAAGGAGCAATACAAATTATAGATGGAAAAGCAAGGCTTATAAGTGATTTATTTTGTGATGGTTTAGGTGCATGCATAGGACACTGTCCAGAAGGAGCAATAACAATAGAAGAAAGAGAAGCAGAATCCTATGATGAGAAAAAAGTAATTGAAAACATAGCAAAGCAGGGAAAAAATGTAATAATAGCTCATTTAAACCATCTAAAAGAACATGGTGAAGAAAAATATCTAAAACAAGCCATGAATTATCTTAAAGAAAAAAATATTAAGACAGATTTTAATGAAAAATCTGGAAATGAATTCCATGTATGTCCAGGCTCAAGGATGATGGATTTAAGAAACAAACAGAAAGAAACTTCTTCGGATCCTAAAGCAAGACAGGAATCAGAATTAATGCAATGGCCAATACAATTTCATCTGGTTCCAGTTAATGCGCCTTATTTTGAAAATAGTGATTTATTGATTGCAGCAGATTGTGTTCCATTCGCCTATGCAAATTTTCATTCAGATTTCTTGAAAAATAAAGCTTTAGTTATTGGTTGTCCAAAATTAGATGACATTGAATTTTATGAGAAAAAATTAACTGAAATTTTAAAATCTAATAATATAAAATCAATAACAATACTGAATATGGAAGTTCCCTGCTGTTTTGGCCTGCAAAAAATTACAGAAAACGCAATAAGAAACTCAGGAAAAACAATTCCATTAAGGCAAACAATAATTACAATATCAGGAGAAAAACAGACTTAAATTAGACTTTTATAAGAATATTTAATTATAGATTTAAAATTCGGAAGATTTATATATTAGAATATTCTAATATATCTATGGAAAAAGAAATATATAATAATAGAGGACTTTTTCTGGTAGCCAGAAAAAGCAAAAATGTCTTCACATCTCACTAAAAACTTCCTGCTCAGGATAAACCACAATTCCCTCATTAGTAATCTGCATTGCAAATATCTTCTTTTG
>JBBSYU010000083.1:0-3850 GCA_038045105.1 Nanobdellota archaeon
AAGTATTTTCAGCATTTTTTATATTAATATTAATCTTCTTCAGATTAGTATCAAAGATTACATCTTTTTTCAGTATATTCATGGAAATGAATTTATGAAATTACTTATAAATATTGTTGTAATGTTAAATAATCACTGAAATTGTGGGTTTTGAAAACCTTAAATTTCAAAACTCTCAAAGCAGGACTTTGAAGCTATTTCCTTCAGAAATAAAGATTATTCAGAGTCCTCAATTAATAGTAATTACTCTTGTCAGATAACAAATAACTTAAAAGGAAAAACTCTCTGAAGTGAAGTTCATTTTCATAGCTCATTTCAATTATATCTAATAGGGAATGAAATAACATTCCAATGAGAATGAATAAGAAGCCTTTCCAAAAAAAGGATAGCAAAAAAACTATTAGCAAAAACTCTATTGTATGGAACAGCATCATTATTGGTTTTGGTTTTTTAAATAATTTCAAGAAAATATATGCATTTTTCAGACTGAAATCTTTTTTCTTATTTACATACCATGCATAATGGTCAATATCTATGAAAACAGAGGACAGGAAAATAAGAATTGAATTAAAGATGCTTATTTTAAATATTAGATAGAATAAAGCAGAAAATATTGCTCCAAATAGAATATGCCATTTAGGTAACATTTTATTCTTTGATTATTAGTTTGATTATATCTGCGAATGCAGGCCTTGTTATAAGAATTCCAACACTAACTCCTATTAGTGTTGTGAGTGCGAATCCCTTTAATAATCCTGCTCCTGCCCAGAATAGTGGAAGCATTGCAACAACAACAAGAGCAAAAACACTTAAAATAACAAAAAAGGCATTTTTTATTTTTTCTTTAAGACTTGACTTATTGTCTGACGAGGCTTCATCCAAAATAAGTATCTGGTCATTTACGCCTGTCCCCATTCCAGCAATTATTCCTGCAATACTTGGGGCATCCAGGTTCCATTTTATCAATGCTGCGATTGCCAATGTTATGAATACTTCAGAAAACATTGTCAAAATTACTGAGAGAGTTAATTTTATTCTTCTGTATTTTATAAATAGGCTTATTGAAACAATCAAAAATACTACTGCTGCTAAAATAGCAATATTTTTTGTAAATTCTTTTCCTAAGACAGGAGAGATAGTGTCAATCTTTACTATTTCTAATTTATAAGGCAGGCTTCCTGTAATCAAGATAGTTTGAAGCTTTTTCATATTTGCAACTGCATCATTATATGCTTCTTCTCTTGTTTTTCCTGTTCCAGAACCCTGAATTGAAATCTGGGTTGTTGTTCTTCCTTTCAAATCTTTTGCAATTGACAGTGAATCAACAAGATTATCATCTATGTATAAATCTAATTTTTTGCTTAGATATTCTGCGTTTGAAGAATCTAGGGATAAATTAGAGGTTATTCCTGCTTGCCTTTCTGCTGCTTTTTCACTTAATGTTATTGCAAATCTAAAACTGCATAATTCCTGCCCCTGATAAGCATCACAGGAATAAATCCCTGATTGCTCTCCTGTTCTTGCAACATAGGTTATGTCTTCCTGCCCTCCAACAAAAACAGTGTCATTTCCAATTTTTGCTTCAAATTTTCCCTGTTTAGAGATTAGTTCATTTAAATCAGAAGGTGTTGCTCCTGCAACTTCAATCAGCATAAAATTATTGCCTGATAAATCTGAAACTGATTTTACAGAAACATCTGCTATTCCAAACTCATTTAATCTATTGCTTGTTATTCCAATTAAATCATCTAGTTGATTAGAATTAAGATTAATGTCTTTTGCTTTTATCAATGCTCTTGCGCCTCCGCTTAAATCCAGTCCTGTTTTTATTTTTGTTCTTGGAATATCTGAGACAGTTATTTCAGGGTTTTCATCTGTGAATAAAATAAATTCAAAATCTTTCGTGGTTATTATTAATTTTGTTTTAATTTTAGATGATTCTTGAATCTTCACATTATTTGTTTTATTTTGAGCAGTATTGTTGGTTATATTAGTTTCTAAAGTTTTATTTTCAATAGATGTTTGAGAAGAAATAATTTTAGGATTATTATTTAATGACTGGTTTGAAAAAACAGAACTCATAACATTTGTATAATCTTTTAAATTATTTATCTGCTGGGAGTTTATGGAAGTGATCATCATTCCGCTTCTTAGTCCTTCTTCAAATGCTGTTGAATTCTTGTCTACGCTTTTTATTAAAACTCCTTTTTCAAAGCTAGGGGAAATTATTATTGCTGAGCAAATCAATACTATGATTAATAACCAGATTCTCCATGTAATCTTCATTTTATTCCCTTCCTGTCACAATACCATTTAATTATGCTTGCATTTGTAAGCCAGGTGTTGACAATGTCTGCTGTTAATCCCAATGCTAAGATAAAAAATATTTGCCTGAATGAGTCTGGAAGCCCTGAAACAATGAAAAAAGCAGGAAGAACAGCTGCTAAAGCTGTTATTGTCATAAAAGTTCCTGTTATAAATGCCCTGTAAATTCTTTGGTTTATGTTTCCTCCCTTTGTCCTCAGTGCTCTTGTTGTTAATAAGATGTCAGTATCAACTGAATAACCAATTAACATTAAAAAAGCAGCTATTCCTGCTGCTGACAGGCTTATTCCTAAGTAATTAATCAGTGCAAGAGGCATTACAATATCTCCAAGAGCAGCAAATATGACTGCAATGCTTGGAACAAAAGTCCTGAAAATTATAAATACGGTTATTGACATTAAAATAAATGAAATTATCAACGCCATTATTAATTGCTTGTAAAAACTCTGGCTTAAAGACGGGCCTGTGAATTCTGTATTTGAATTTTTTTCTGTTAATTTATATCCTAAAATTTTTTCTATTGCAGGCTTTAGTTCTTCTGGTGTTGCAGAAGATTCTATTATAAAAGAAACAGGCTCTCCTGTCATTAAATCAGTTAGTTTCCTTGTTCTTAAGTCTGAAAAACTGGTTTTTAAAGAAGATTCTAAAGATTCTAAATCAATATTTCCTGTCAAGGTTATTGTTGTTCCTCCTGTCAAAGAAGAGTCCTTTAACATTATATCTCCGTGATTATAAAAGAAATATCCTAGATAAGCAAGTGAAAAAATCATAATTATCACTGGAAAAATCAACAGAGTCTTATACCATTTATCATACCAATCTTGATTTTTTGTTTCTGAAGTTTCTGATGAATTTTCCATGTTATGTAAATCTTCTGTATTTAATATGCTTATTTTGGTAATGTAAAATCACAAAGCTTATTCTCAGTTGATTCGCGAGGCTTCTGTTTTATTATTAAATTTAACAATTTCCTTGGTTTAAAAGCTTTCTTAAAATGCGCAGGCCGGGAATTGAACCCGGACCAACTGGTATCTTCATTTATCTAAAGGATATTTTTGGAAGCCAATTGTTCTACCATTAAACTACCCGCGCGTTATTTTGAATAAAGATAGTCGATTTTTAAATATTGTTATTTTTATAATGTTCTTTTCTGTGACAATTTGAACATAGTATAATGCATTTTTCTATTTCTCTTTGTATTCTTTCTTTTGAATATCCATTATGAGTCATATCAGAAATATTCATCTCTTTATTTTTTGTATTATGATGAAACTCTAAAACTGCTGGATGATTTTCAGAACATTTTGAACATTTTAAATTAAACTTATAATTATTAAACCATTTTTTTACTTCAATTTTTCTTCTCATTATATGTCTCTTTTCAGATTCCTTATTATTAGCATACCATCTTCTTCTACATTCTCTTCTTTTTTCTATATCTTTGTAAGGCATTTAATTTTAAGGGATTACAATATCAAAAAAACAATGTGCCACCACACACAATGCCGTTAAGTTAAGGTTTGTA
>JBBSYU010000084.1:0-7618 GCA_038045105.1 Nanobdellota archaeon
GGCTTGCCCTTAAAAAAGGCAAGCTTTTTTATATAGATTATATACTATAAATTAAAGTATATTATTAATGAATTGATATCAATTTTTGGCATCATATATTTTTTATCAGTTATGACCTCTGTGATTTAGTGAGATTGTTGTTTTTCCACATTAACTGCTTCTCATATATATCTTTCTCTTCTCACAAACATTTCCTAATTCATCACATTACCAGTATATTTTATTTCAAATTATTATACATCTCCAGATATCCCTTGCTTCCTAATTCAGGCTTTCCAGCAATCATTTCTATCTTTGTATTCCCATTAGCAACAGAATCTTTCATAAATTGCTTCATATCTTGTGAAAGAAGAGCTTTCACAGCTTCCTGCTTTGACATTGTAATCTTTAAATCCTTATTATCATTTGCACCTAATCCAGTATATAACCCTCCATCTTTAATCTCAGAACTCCATATCTGATTATCTAAATCAAGCTCAACAACAGGATTTCCATAGCCAATCAGAGATTTATGCAAATTTCCAACACCAAGCGCAATTAAAATATAATTAATATACTGCACATTGAATTCCTTAACACCTTCACTGACAACAGCTTCTGCATTTACCTTACCAGAAGCATCAGTATTTTTTATAATAATCTGTTTCATAGGATTCTCAATCACACCCCCTCCCCCTTTATTCACATTTTTCTTAAAAAATACAACATAAATCCCTCCAAGCAACAGAATTAAAACTACCAAAAAAACCAATAATATAATTAACCACTTTTTCATCTAACAGGATAATAAGGACAATATTTAAATCTATTTTTTAGCGAGTTTCCACAATAATTCAAATTGATTTCTATAAGAATTTGCAATTATTTTATTCTCTATTAAAATAAGATAATGAGGCATGCCCCATAAGAATATTGCAACTTTATTTCCATAAACCTCAAAAACAATATTTTCCATAATCTTTCTGGGCAGAAATCTATAATTCGTTGTCTTAGCATCATTTAATTTTTTGGTTTCTTTTGAAGTTATTACCCTTTCTTTAATCTTCATTTTTTCAAGTTTTGAAAAATACTGGTTAACATATTCATAATAATATTTATCTAATTTAATCAAATCTTCATCTTTGATTCCAAAAATCAAGACTTCTTCTCCAGATTTTAAACTAGAAACAATATCTTTAAGGAGCGTTTTATAAATATAACTTCCCATATAAAGCTCAACTTTTACTTCCTCATTTGAACTTGATTTGATTTTTTCAAGTTCAGGAATTATCTTCTTTATTTTCTCTAATTTTTCCTGTTCTAATTCCTCCAGTTTTTTTGGCTCAATTGCATTATAATATTTTTTATTATCTTTATTAACAACAGAAACAATCTGTTTATCCAAGAGTCTTTCTAATGCATCATAAACATATGAGCGAATAAAACCAGTTTTCTTAGCAATCTCAAACGGATTTGCATTTCCCAACCTAAGCAAAGCAAGATAAATCTTAATTTCATTGTCTGTCAATCCAAATTCTTTTAATTCTTCCATTAAAAAATTAGAATTTTATGCTTTATAATCTTTTCGTAGTTTGAACTACGAGTATAATATAAAAGAAGTTAATTGAATTGAAAATAATGCCACTCATAGAACGTATTGCATATTTAGAAGGGATTAGAGATATTCCACATATTACAAGTGTAGACATTCCAGATCTAATCCATTCATATGCAAAGAAGAATAAACTATTAAAAAAAAGACTACAAGATAAAGTCCCTATTTTAGAAAGTTTAAAACCAACATTTCAAAAAGCTTTAGATGAACTTCCCAAAACTTGGTGGAATTCATATGCAAGTGATTTTTTAAATTCAGAAGATTATCAACAACCTATAACAGATTTAGCAAATCTAGTTAATATAAGTGGAGAAGGATATAATATAGACTGGATAAAAGACTATAGTTTTATTATTTGTCATCCTCAACATATAAAGAATGAATTACTAAGAGGATTATGGAATGGGATTATGATATCTGCTTTTTTAATAGCAAGCCCTTTAATTTTAACATGTAATTATCCTCAAATTTACTATTATAGAAAAATAGCAAGACTAACTTTTGAAGAGAATAATAAATCTCCCATTATAAGAGATATAAAATATTTAGAACAAAAAATATCTACTTATACAAACTCTTAAAATGAATTTTAATAAATAATTTAAAATTTCAAATTTTTTTCAAACTCTACTAAACCCTCCAAAACCCTTAAAAATACCTTATTCTTAAAATATTCATGATAGACATCCGTTTAATCCGTGAAAATCCAGAACTTGTAAAAGAGAACATTAAAAAGAAGTTCCAGGAGCATAAGCTAAAGATAGTTGATGAAATAAGAAAAAAAGATGAAGAATGGAGAAAATCCAAGTTTCAGGCAGATAGCCTGAGAAAAGAGAGAAATATTGTTTCTGAAGTAATTAATCAGGCAAAGAAAGCAAAGGATGAAAAACTTGCCAATAATTTAATAAAAAAAGCAAAAGATATTCCAGAAGAAATAGCAAAAATTGAACAAAAAGAAGAGCATCTTCAAAATGAAATAAAGCATTTAATGTTGCAGATTCCAAACATCATGTCTAAGCATGTTCCAATTGGAAAAGATGCAACAGAAAACAAAGAAATAAAAAAATCAGGAAAAATACAAAAATTCAGTTTTCCAGTAAAAACTCATGTTGAATTAGTTGAAAATTTAGGATTAGCTGATTTTGATGCAGCAGCAAGAGTAACAGGCAAAGGTTTTTACTATTTAAAAAATGAACTTGCTTTGCTAAATCAGGCATTAATCAGATTTGCAATTGATTTTCTGAAAAATAAAAAATATGAATATATTGAAACACCTCTAATGTTAAATGGAGGCTCTATTTTTGCTTCAATGGACAAAGCAGCAATTGAACAATCTGTTTATTCAATTAAAGATGAAGATTTGAATATGATAGGAACAGCAGAACAATCCTTGCTTGCTATGCATTCCAGTGATGTATTGAAAGAAGAAGAATTGCCAAAAAAATATTTTTCCTATTCAATGTGCTTTAGAAAAGAAATTGGTGCTCATGGAATAAATGAAAAAGGTTTATGGAGAACCCATCAATTCAATAAAGTTGAGCAGTTTATTTTCTGCAAGCCAGAAGATTCTGAAAAACTCTATGATGAATTATTAAAAAACTCAGAAGAAATTTTAAAACAATTAGAACTGCCATACAGAATTCTAGAAATCTGTTCAGGTGATTTAGGAGACTGGAAATTCAGAAGTGCTGATTTAGAAGTTTATCGTCCAACAACAAAAGAATATGGCGAGGTTATGTCTTTAACTAACTGCACTGATTATCAAGCAAGAAAATTAGACATAAAGTGCATTGACAAGCACGGAAACAGGAGAGTTCTTCATACATTAAATGATACAGCACTGGCAACTTCAAGAATTCTTGTCTGCATTATAGAAAACAATCAGCAAAAAGACGGCTCAATCAAAGTGCCTAAGGCACTTTGGAAATACACAGGGTTTAAAGCTATTAAACCTATGAACAAGAAATAAAAATTTAGGTTTAATAGGACAGAAAATTTATAAAAATTTTCTGTAAGATAAAGGCAAAGAAATAGAAAGATCATTCAAGCACACATTTATAAACCAATTTTTCCACTATTTTCTCACTAAATTTTAACAATATAAAATGCCATTTCAAAATTTAACCTTGGAAAATGCAATAGCACAATTTGACTGTGTAACAAGCCAGTTAGTTCTGCATCCATTCAATGGGGAAGGTGATGATGTTGAAAAAAGAAGAGAGCATGTTTATAAAACTGCAACAAATGTATATCTGGCTTCATCAAGATTAGAAGAAGTTTTAGAAAGAGATTACAAAAACATATCAAAGGTTATGGAAAATTCTGATGCAAAACTAGCAGAAACATATTTAGCAAACCTAAATGCTGCCAAAGCAGCACTTACTAAAATAATTTCCTGGTATTCAAAACTTGAACTAAAAGAATGTGTCAGTTTAAAAAAGATTAATCCTGAAACAGATAAAGAAAAATATGAAAAAGAACTTGAAAAACTAAAGAAAATCCAAAAAGAAAGAACTGGAATTGCAAATTTCAGATCCATATTAGGAATAATGGGAAAAGTAGCAAAAGAAATTATTAGATATCACTCTTACAAAGAAGAAAAAAGCTAAATTAACCATGTTAATTCTCAATCAATAATCCATAAACCTTAAAACTCTCCCATTATTATATTTCTAATGAAATCACATAATAATTCAAATCCAACTCACATAGCAATAATTCTTGACGGCAATCGCAGATTTGCAAAAAGATTAATGTTAAAACCCTGGAAAGGGCATGAATATGGAAGAGAAAAAGTAGAAAAACTTATGGACTGGGTAAAAGAATTAGGAATTAAGCAATTAACTTTTTATGCACTTTCAGTTGAAAACATAAAAACCAGACCTAAAAAAGAATTAAATTATCTTTTAAATTTAATGGGGGATGCTTTTAAAAAATTAGAAAAAGATTCTAAGCCTGAGAAAAACAAAATAAAAATAAGATTTATAGGAAATCTTTCTCTTTTACCAAAAGATTTAAGAGAGCAATGCAAAAGACTTGAAAAACAAACTGAAAAAAACAAAGATTATATAATCAATTTTTGCATTGCCTATGGAGGCAGGCAGGAAATAATTGAAGCAATAAAAAAAATAATAAAAAAGAAAATAAAACCAGAAAAGATTAATGAAAATATAATTAAACAAAATCTCTATCTCCAAGAAGAGCCAGACATAATCCTAAGGACTGGGGGAGAGGTAAGAACCTCTAACTTTCTTCCATTCCAGTCAGCATATTCAGAATGGTTTTTCATAAAAAAGTTATGGCCTGAATTTGATAAAAAGGATTTAATCAAGATAATTGAAGAATATAAAAACAGAAAAAGGAATTTTGGAAAATAAAATATTATTCTTCCAGCAATATAGTTTTTATTTGGAATCAAACGTAATTTAAGATAGGTTACATCTGTTCATTAGAGAAATTGTAGTAAATTTTTATAATTCTCTTACAAAACTTAATCTCCTCATAAACATTTTTCAGATTTTAACATTACCAATAATATCGCATCTCACCATAAATTTAAAAAAGCAATAGCATTACAGATATTATAAAAGAGTGTAAAGAGGAAATAAAAAGAGAAAATGGGAAAAATCGCAGTAGTTTTCAGATTTATAATTTCAGTTATTCTTGGATTTCTTCCTTCTTTTGGTTTTGTATTCCTTTTTGTAAGAAAGGGCTCTGTTTTCACAAATTATATGAATTTTCTTTCTAATTTTCAAGCTTCTAAATGGGCATGGATTTCAGGCATAGCAATCGCCTTAATTATTTTTCTAATATGGAATATTGCAAAATCAGAATCTTCGCATAAAAAATCTGTGTTATTTTTTATTTTTTTGTTTTTGATTATAGGAGGAGCTTTTTTTTGCATACAGGCATATATGTATATTAAATTCTATTTAGGGGGAGATACTTTAGTTCAGCTTTCTGTAGACAAAGAAAATATTTTCTTTGGCAATAAAACAGAAGAGAGTGTAAGTTTCAGAACACAAGCTTCAATAAATTCTCTCTGTTCTGCTGAATGCAGATATGAATTTTTTGATGTGACACAGGGAAAAATGATTGACAGTGGAACATTCATTATAAATCCTGTTTCATCAGAAACAAGAGACTATTCTTTAGAAAGAGAAAACATCATAAGCGGACAAACTCTCAAAAGATTTAAGGTTATCTGCAAGAGCATAAAAACTAATTTATGTTACAGTCTAGAAAAAGAAAACCAGAAAGCTGTTTTAATCACTCTAAATTATGGACTGACAAAAGAACAGAATGAAATAATAGAATCTTCAAAACCAGAGATATTATCATTGGAAAAAGATTATTATAATGTTACAGTTCAGCTTAAAGAATCTCAGTCTGATTTTATAAATATTAACAAAACCATTATCACAGATGATTTACTATATTCTTTCAATCATCTGTCAGAATCATCACAAGAATTAGATTTTTTATCTAAAAATTTAAAAAAATCACTGGAAAATCAAGATTTTTCCTCTTTTAAAAAATATTTTGAGAGTTCTAAAACAAGATTTGATATCTTCAAGTCAGAAGAAAATAAATTTAATTCAGAAATAATCTCCAGACTCTCCATTTATAATATGCTTATTGAAAATTTAACACTTTCAAAAACTCTTCTTGAAGAAACTTCCCAGAGAAATCTAACAGAAACCAGCTGCAATAAACTTAATGGGGCAATTTCTGAATTTAATACAGCACTAGCTAATTTCAAGAACAAAACAAACATAGACTCTAAAAAAACCATAGTTAAAGATATATATTTAAAAGCAAAAGAAATAACTGAAAATTCCAACAATGATATTGGAAATTCATGTAATTTAACTGAAAAACTTACAAATGAAAAAATAAATAAAATTAATTTTACTATTCTTGATAGAAACATACCGACAATCACTTTTAAACAGCCAAGTTCTGCCTGCTGTTATTTGGGAATTTGCAAAAATTGCTGTGATGAAAAATGTTCAAATAGAAATTATCCAATTGTATTCTTGCACGGACACAGCATAAGCAGCAATACTCCTGCAGATTATAGTTTTGATTCTCTTTTAGGAATAAAGGAAAAACTTGTTTCTGAGAAATATATTGATGGAGGAACATTAGTAATAAGCTCTCTTGAAGAAGAAAAAGGATTATTGGGAAAACCTGATTTTCCATTTATGATTACAACAAGTTATTTCTTTGATTTATATAAAAATCAAGAAGGCAAGTTTTTATCAATGTCTTCAAAAAAAGATAGCATTGATACCTATGCATTGAGATTAAAAGATATAATTGACATAATTAAATACAAAACAAACAAAGATAAGGTAATTATAATAGCCCACAGCATGGGAGGAGTTGTAATAAGAAGATATATCCAGATTTTTGGAGCATCAAACATAGATAAATTAATATTTATAGATACGCCTAATCATGGAACAGACAGCAGAATTACAAGATTTTGTGGAGTTCTTGGTTCAGATGTTGTATGCAAAGACTTAGATGAAAACAGCTTATTTATGAATAAGCTTAACAATGCACCTACTGAAAAGCCAGAAATTCATAATATAATTGGGATTGGATGTGATATGGGAGTTGAAACAGGGGATGGAATAGTAAAAAACTCAAGCCAGTATCTGGATTATGCAACTAATTATTATGTTTCAGGAAAATGTGATGAATTAACCTTAGATTATCTGCATGAAAATATTGCAGATCCTAATCAACATCTAGAAGTATATGAAATTATTAAAAAAGTTCTTCAGGAAAACAAAAACAAAACTCAATAATCTTCTCCCTATACACAACCATGCTGGCTTAGGTTTTTGAAGTTAAATCTTTTCAGACATTAGTAGATGAAAAGATTTCTTGAATTTAGTAAGTGCAATAATCAGCAGAGTTAAGGATAAGATTTATAATCGAATGACCTCCTCCCACACATAAATGTGCGGGTTTCCTTGGTATCACCTAATCTCAGTTGTGGTGAGATTATTT
>JBBSYU010000085.1:0-1256 GCA_038045105.1 Nanobdellota archaeon
GAAGTAAGTAGATGAATACAATTCATCAAGGTGACAGCAACAGATGTAACAACTGAGATTAGACAATACCAAGGAAACCCACACTCATAAAAGCAATTTTTGTACAAATAACAAATTAGTAAATTGCTTTTACTCGACATTTATGTGTGGAAAATAAAAAGCATTTATCTATCTTAATTTTATTTTGTAAATGCTTTTTGTTTTGGAGGATGTCATTTATAGAATCAGATAAAAATACAATTTAAATACTGGAAAGATATAAAAATAGAATAGATTTTTGTTAAACATGGAAGAGCAGAGACCAATTTATGGAAAGAGAATATTACTCTCATTTATAATAGCTACAATTATATTCGCAGGAGGATTTTTATCAGGATATCTTATTAGTTACTCTAAATATCAATCAATTTCTATTTCACAGGAAAAAATCAGATACCATCTTATGGACCTTGATCTTCAGGGAAAATTAATAACTTCTTCTTGCAATTCCCCTGATTTTTACTCTTTTTCATCAGAATTAGACAGCATAGGAAGTATAATAGGAATACTGGAACAGAGATTTGGGAAAAAAGACAATAAGGTACTTGAGCAGAAAGAGATTTATTCAATGTTAGAAACTCAGCATTTTTTATTAATAAAAAACTATAATGAAAAATGCAAAAAATCAATTCCCACAATCTTATTTTTTTATTCAAATTTGGAGGAATTTTCAGGGCAGAGTGATAAGATAGGATACATACTTAGCAGTATTAAATCTCAGAAGAAACAAATCATGATATATTCTTTTGACTATGATTTAGATACCTCTTTAATAAAATTATTAAAAAAGAATTATAATGTAACTCAGCCAAATACAGTTATTGTAAACGAGAATTTAAAACTGGTTCAAATAAAAAACATAGAAGATATACAAAAATACCTTAAATAATTTAGAAATCACCAAATCCTTCGGATTTGCACTCCAACATAAATGTTGGAGTTAGTTTTTTATTCCCATCTACATTATACAAAATTGCAACACACAAGTGATATATTAAATAACTCGCGAAATCAATTAAGAACAAGTTTTGTAGGTTTGTTTAATTGAGAATAAATCCATATCATTTAGGATGTGGTAAATATCAGTAATGTCAAAACTTATAAGATTTGCAGAATGTCAGAGTAAACATAGGTTTTGTTAAAACTTTTTTAAAAAGTTTTTCAGATGAGATGATTAAGAAAAATAAGTAGATGAATCTATTCATCAAGATGACAAA
>JBBSYU010000086.1:0-19531 GCA_038045105.1 Nanobdellota archaeon
TTGTATTCGATAAAAGCGTAGTGACTAATTTTTATAGAAAACTCAAGTAATTAATGCTACTCCAAAAGCTCCTGCTTCATATGCAGCTTTAGTGCATTCATAGATTAAATTTGTATTTGGACTAAGTTTTGCAATAAAAGGTTTTCTTGTTGCACTAACACAAGCTCTGGTAAATTCATAAACAGCCTTAGGATCTATTCCTATTGCCATTCCTCCTTTTTCAGAATGAGGACATGAAAAATTTCCTTCAAAACAATCAACAACATCTTCCAAAGTTTTTATCACAGAAACAAACTCGCCAACTGTTCCTCCAAAAACAGATGCATTAATTACTCTATCTTTTGGAATATTAGCAGCTAAAAGATTTTCCCTCATTTTATCTTTTCCAGGATTAGTCAATCTAACTGCATTAACAAAAGTATTTTCATCAACCTGTGCAAAAACAGACTCTCTAAATCCATATTCTTTTCCTTCAATAGGGTTATCAACTTCATCTCTTTCAGGAACAATTCTTTCATTAACTCCAATGCTTTTTGTTGTCCAAATTCCAATTTCAGGAATTCTTCTAAGCATTCTTTCTGCACATCTAATATCAGTCATTAAAATTCCAGATGGAATTGTAAATGGCATTACTTCCTTTTCTCCAATTCTTATTCTTTGAAGCTTCATAATAAACTCTCCAAAGGATTAAAACAATAATCTCCAGAATGACAAGCTAATTTTCTCCAATCAATTTCAGCATCTCTTTTCTGAATTTTTGTTCCAAAAATTCTATTTATATTATCGTGAGTCATTCTATCAATTAGTTCAGGACTTGATCCTCTCCTTACAAGAAGACTTACATAACCAGGCCAAGATACAAGCCCAGGTATTCCAGATAAAAAACCTCTTTCAAATTTTTCTTCAAAACTATGAGGTGCATGATCACTTTCTAAGACATCAATTAATCCCTCTTTAAAACAATCAAATAAAGCTTGTCTTGCTTCTTCATCCCTTAAAGGAGGATTAACCTTGTATGCAATTCCATTATTCCTTTTCATAACTTCATTATTTAATAACAAATGATTTGGAGTAACTCCACAACTTATTTTTCTTGTTTTTTTAGAATTATTAACTACATTGACAGACTGATGAGTTGTCACATGCAAGATATGCAAATGTCCTTGATAATCAGCTTCATTTGCAAAAAGAATCTGTTTAGTTATTGATCTTATCTCAGCTGTTTTAGGCCTTGCTTTACAATGGCTGATTGGATTTTCAGGATCCCATAATTCTGGATGCATTTGAGATTCATCTTCACAATGTACAGCTAAAACCCCTCTATAATTTAATTCAGCTAATGTCCAATAGACTTGCATTTGTTCTTCATCATGAACAACACTTAAATCTCCAACAGATTTGCCAGCAAACATTTTTAATCCAACAACACTAACACTTTCTTCTCTCCTGGGAAAATATTCTCTTACACATTCCACTGCTTCTTTTATTTGTTCAGGGTCAGAAGTTAATCCAACATATAACCCATAAAAGACAGGACTATCAACTTTTCTTGCATCTTTCAGTCTTCTTTCAACTAATTCTCTTGAAGTAATCACAGGTTCTGTATTTGGCATATCAAAAACACCAGATAAACCTGCTGCTTCTGCAACATGTAATCCATGTTCTATTGTCTCTTTATGTTTCCAGTTCCAATCTCTAAGATGCACATGACAATCTATCATAAAAATTATTGAATTAAAGATTATTTAAATATCATTATGATTTGAAATAACAATCAAAAGATTATTTTACTACTTTTTTTGGATAAATCAGATTTATAAAGAAAGATTCCATAAAAAAATAATGGATGTTGAAAGCATTGAAAGAAAAATTGCAAAAGCAGGGCTTGAAATAAAAGCTATTAAACTAAATCCAGACAATCCTTTTACATGGGCATCAGGTTATAGAATGCCAATTTATAATGATAACAGGATGTTTCTCTGGTATCCAGAACATAGAAAATTAATAATGAGCGGTTTTCTTGGATTAATGGCTCAGGATGGATTTTATACTGGAAAATCTTATGATTTTATTGCAGGAACTTCAACATCAGGAATTCCTTGGGCAGAAAAATTAGCAGATAATAGGAATAAACCTATGGTTTATGTCAGAGACAAGCCAAAAGACCATGGTTTAAAAAACCAAATAGAAGGAATTGATGCTGAATCAAATTTGCAAGGCAAAAAAGGGATTTTAATTGAAGATTTAATATCAACAGGTGGAAGTTCTGTTGCAGCAGTCCAGGCATTAAGAGATGCAAATGGAATTTGTAATCATTGCTATTCTATATTTAATTATGGATTTGAAAAAGCGCAAAAAATGTTTATGGGAGATGAAGCTTTTGACAAAGAAGAGAGAAGAAGATTAGATCCTCCATGTAAAGTTAAATCTCTTTTAACTTATGATACTTTATTGCAGGTAGCAATAGAAACCGGGCGTATAAGTCCTCAGCAAGCAGCAATGCTATCTGAATGGAGAACAGACCCATTTGGCTGGGGAGAAAAAAGAGGATTTCCAAAGGTGGAGAAAAAATAACATACAGAAAATAAATTTTCTGTATGATTAAAATTTAAATAAAAACAAACCCAAATTTTAACATGACACAAACATTTCAAGAAAAATGGTTAGCAGCAGTTGATAAAAAAGGAACAACTTTATGTGCAGGAATGGATCCTCCTGAATTTGAAACAGGAAGAAAAAACTTTATTCCTCAAGGAATTCATAAACGAGACTATGCACTTAGATTTTTAAAAGCAGTTGCTCCTCGTTGTGCAGCAGTCAAGCCAAATCAAAAATTTTGGGATGGAAAATATGATGCACAATATTTAGATGAAATCGGGGATTATGCACAAAGTTTAGGGCTTGTTGTAATTTACGATTGTAAAGCTGCAGATATTGGAGCATCTAATGATGAACAATTCCTGCATGCACAAAATAGGAGATTTGATGCAGTAACTCTTGCATGCTATGCAGGAAACATGTCAGAAGCAGCACAACAATGCAGAAATAGAAATTTAGGAGGAATACATATGTGTTTAATGTCAAACCCAGATTACAAAAGAGAAAAAGGAAAATTAGTTCCAATTACAGATAGTGAAATTGGAGAATATGATTCTCAAGATACATTTGATGTAAGTGGAATCTCTTATGTTCCACAATACATGCAATTAGCCCATGATGCAAAAAAGTTTGGATTAGAAGGAGTAGTAGTTGGAGCACCAAGTGAAAAAAATCATATAAAATCAGAAGAAATTGCAAGAGTAAGTCACTATACAGGACCTGAAATGTTAATCCTAGTCCCAGGAATAGGTGGAAAACAAGGTGGAGATGCAAAAACGCTCTACAAACATTTCCCAGGAAATAGAATAATTGCAAATATTGCATCAGGATTAATGTTTCCAAATGGACCTGGTTCAACTCCTGAAGAACAAGCTGCTGCTGCAAAACAATATTTTGATGAGATTAATAGTTTAAGAGCAGTAGCTTAAACTTAATAGTTAATATTTTAAACATACTATTTCTTATTCTATTATGGACAGAAAAGAACTTATTAAATCATTTATTGAATTTTACAAAAGCAAGAATCACAAGGAAATCCCAAATGCAAGTCTAATTCCTGAAAATAATCCTGCTGTACTTTTTACAACAGCAGGAATGCATCCAATTATTCCATATCTTCTTGGACAGCCTCATCCATCAGGAAAAAGATTATGCAATGTACAGAGATGCATAAGGACTCAGGATATTGATGATGTTGGAGATACTTATCATCATACTTTTTTTGAGATGCTTGGAAAGTGGAGCGTTGGAGACTATTTTAAAAAACAAGCAATTAAATATACTTTTGAATTTTATACAAAGATATTAAAAATTCCTGTTGAAAGAATTGGAATCACGTGTTTTGCAGGTGATAAAAATGCTCCTAGGGATAGCGAAGCAGCCCAGGTTTGGTTGTCTTTAGGAATTCCGAAAGAAAGAATTGCTTTTTTAGAAAAAAAAGATAATTGGTGGGAGACACCAGGACCTGGACCATGCGGGCCTGATACTGAGATATTTTACTGGAAGTTAAATGACAAGAAAGCTCCAAAAATATTTGATCCTAAAGACAGAAACTGGGTGGAAATTGGAAATGATGTTTTAATGCAGTATGAAAAAGATAAAAATGGAAAATATCATGAAGCAAGACAAAAAAACATTGATTTTGGAGGAGGAGTTGAAAGAACAATAACTGTTCTGGCAGGTTTGGAAGATAATTACCTTTCTTCTGCTTTCCTGCCAATAATAAAACAAATTGAAAAATTATCAAAAGAAACTTATAAAGGAAATGAAAGAAGCATGAGAATAATTGCAGACCATATTAAAGCGGCAACATTCATTATTGCAGATGGAGTTTTTCCATCAAACACAGAACAGGGTTATGTTTTAAGAAGATTAATCAGAAGAGCCATAAGACATGGAAGAAACCTAAATCTAAAAAAATTTACAAAACAAATTGCTATGCCTGTTTTTCAAATCTATGATGACTATGAAATATTAAAAAATAACAAACAGAAAATATTAAATGAACTTGAAAAAGAAGAAAATAAATTCTTAGAGACTCTTGAACAGGGAATAAGAGAGTTTGATAAAATAATTAAAAATAAAAAGGAAATCTCTGGAAAGGACGCTTTTCTTTTATATCAGTCTTATGGATTTCCATTGGAAATCACTAAAGAACTTGCAAATGAAAAAAATATTAAAATAAATGAAAGGGATTATGGGCAAGAGCTTGAAATTCATCAGGAATTATCAAGAACAGCAACAGCAGGAAAATTCAAATCAGGTTTGGCAGATAATTCAGAGCAGACTAAAAAACTTCACACTGCAACTCATCTTCTCTTGGCCGCCCTGAAAAAAATTTTAAAAAATAACAATATCTATCAAAAGGGCTCTAATATAACTCCTGAAAGATTAAGGCTTGATTTTTCATTTGATAGAAAACTTACAGATAATGAATTAAAAGAAATTGAAAAATTAGTTAATCAAAAAATAATAGAATCAATTCCTGTTGCATGCGAAACAATGACTCTTGAACAAGCTAAAAAACATGGTGCAACAGGTATTTTTGAAGATAAATATGATGATAAAGTAACTGTTTACAGCGCAGGAACATTTTCAAAGGAAATCTGCGCAGGCCCTCATGTTGAAAACACAAGTGAACTTGGAACCTTCAAAATAATAAAAGAAGAAGCAAGCAGTGCAGGGGTTCGAAGAATAAAGGCTATTTTAGAATAAAGCAAGTTCAATTCTTCGTAGGGGCGTGTTACTAAGGTTAATAATTGCACGAGATTAGCTTGTATTTTCTTAGTGAAATGCCTCAAAATTGGTTAAGTGCTTGGGAGAGGAGTTGAACTAACTCTGAAAACAAAGTTTATATATCCTATAACTTTAAATAAATCATGGCTAAAAAAGAGGTAGCTAAAGAAAAAGAAGTAAGTTGGTTTAGGAAACATTGGATCTTGACGGTAGCTATCCTATTAATTTTTTTTGTGTTTATATTTTACGGCATGGGTAGGAGAAGTACTCCTGATGAGAATGTTGCCAGTATTATTGAAAAAATACCTGCAATTCAAACATTTCTCTCCGAGAATCAAAATGCTATGATAAAAACAGTTTTCTTAGACCAAAGTACAGATAATAAAAAATTGGAATTAATTAGAGAAGATTGTGGAGAACAAATAAATGAAGTGCCTGATCATTATGTCACAATAACAAAAGATAATGAAGAGATTAAAATATATTTAAATGGAAATGGAGATAGAGTCTTGTGTTGGGTATCTTATGGAATTAATAGTACTAGTCAAACTGGAAATGAAAATGGTAGTCTTTCAACTTTAAATCCTGTAGGAATCCAGACTGCTAGTGAAAAACAAAGTGGTTATAGCATTCAGGATTGCTATGATGTTTGTGATGGACTTGCTACTGCAAGTCAAAGGAATAATTGTAAGCATTCCAATGCGGATAAAAGCTGCGATTTATATGGACAACCTGGTGTTGTTCTTGATAATTTTGTCAATGGCAAAAAAAAATCTATTGAGATTCAAAATCAGGCAGTGAGCAATACTGCGCAAAATCAAGAAAATTCTGCAGGGTCTGGTTATAGCATTCAGGATTGTTATGATGTTTGTGATGGACTTGCTACTGTAAGTCAAAGGAATAATTGTAAGCATTCCAATGCGGATAAAAGCTGTGATTTATATGGACAACCTGGTGTTGTTCTTGATAATTTTGTCAATGGCAAAAAAAAATCTATTGAGATTCAAAATCAGGCAGTGAGCAATACTGCGTAAGTTTTATAATTGGTGGGATAGTATTGGCTGGTTTACTAAGTTTATTGTGAATATGAAAAAACGAAAAAACAAAAATAGTGGAAGAAAGATATTGATAATTTTAGTAATTGCCTCTTTTCTTTTAATTATAAGCATCGCTCTGTTTTTTTATTTTCTCCCAGATAGAATAATTCAGAATAGCAAGCCAAACACAATTCAGTTATCTTTAAAAGAAGGAGATTTTGCTGATGTTTATGTTGTTAATGGAAGCATAGATGTAGAGATTATTAATCGAGGAGCATATGAACAAATACAGATTCTAAGAGATTCTATCAATGAAATCAATCAAAATGAAACTCTTCCTCTGGTTGGAGAGATAGAACTAGGAAATATTGTATCATATCATGTTTCAAAGAATAACTCAGATTACATCTATGCCTTGGCATACTATTTTGGAAATAAAGGATTTAAAACAGAAGTTACTTACCAAGAGCATGAATTACATCCAGGAAAATTGTTTTGGTCAGCGTGTTTAGATTTATATGATAAAATAGACAGCGATTTGAAAAATGCAAACTATTGCACTATTGATTCTGATTGCGAAACTCTGCCTCTTGCAGGCCCGTATATAGAATTTGGATGCTATCATTATATTAACAAGAATGAAAATTCTACTTTGTTTTACAACAGAATGAATAAATATTCTGCAGAATGCGGAAATGTAATTGATCTATGCGCGCCAGATCCAGAATCAAAATGTATTAGTAATAAATGTGTTGAATCCGAATAAAAAGCATTTTTTGCCCTGAAGAGAAACCAAATAAATCAATATTCTAAACCCGATATAATCGAGCAAAATGTTTGGGAGTTAATCCTTAGGATTAAGTAATCGTGGGGGCATCCCCTATCTTTATCCTACCAAAAGGCACATTTAACTTCTTCTTCCATAAAAAGCGAAAAGTTTATATAATAGTTATGGCTACATTTAATATGCAAAAACAAATAAATATTAATGTCCTATTGAAAATGTTAGCTGGCAATCATACTTTAAGTTCTATTATTGATATTTTAAATGAAAACAAAATAAAAACAAATAAGCAAAAGGCAATTTATTTAATGCATAGGTTAAGAAAAAAAGGCTATGTAAAAACAGAAAAATTGTCAAATAATAAAAGGGTATATAATATTTCTTTTAATAATAAGCTAAAAGGTTTTAATTATTATGATATAATAAATGAAAATTCTCCAATAAAACTTGCTATCCATGAAGATTATAAAATTTATGGAAAGAAAAAATCATTAGAAGAAGCCCTAATTTATGCATTAAATAAAAAATCAGTCAGGTCTTTATTGGCAATATTAGCCCTTTTCAAAAAGATTAATAACTGGTCATTATTATATAAGCTAGCTAAAAAAGAGGATCTTCAAAGGCAGGTTGGTACATTATATGATATTGCTAGAACAATAATTAAAACAAGAAAAATGACAAAAAGATTTAGAAATTTATCTCTACCTAAAAAAACTGATAAATTTCTATATATGATAGATAATCTAAAATCCAAAGATTTTAAAGATATTGAAAAAACATGGAAAATCTATATTCCTATAAATAAAATTGATATGGAGGATTATAGAAAATGGTAACAATAGAAGAACAAGAAGAATTGTTTTTAGATATCTCAAGAAAATTAAAAAAGAAAATAATTTGTTACGCTATAGGAGGTACTGCAATGATGTTTTTAGGTTTAAAAGATAACACAAAAGATATTGACTTAGTTTTTGAAAACGAAGATAACAGAAAAACTTTTATGAAAGCATTAGAAGAATTGGATTTTAAAAAACTCGATTCAATGATACTATATGGAAAAAAACCAAACCAACCAGAATTATTAAAAAGAAAAGAACAAGAAAGAATTGATTTATTCACCCCTGAAGTTATAAGTTTTGTTTTTTCTGAAAATTCCAAAAAAAGAGCTGAAAAAACTCACCAGTTTGGAGAAAATCTTATCATAAAAATAGCTAATGTACATGATATAATTTTAATGAAGCATGCAACAGATAGGGCAAAGGATATAACTGATATAAAAAGTATACTTGATTCTGAAAAAATCAATTGGAATATAATTCTAGAGGAAACCAAAAACCAATTAAGTTTAGGAAAACAAAGAGCAGCACTTGATTTGGGATTATTTATTGAAAACCTTGAAATAATAGGAATAAAAATTCCCAAAGATTTTTCAGATGAGCTTTTCAAAGTTTTTGAGAATCAGGTTAAAGAGATGAAAAAGAGGAAAGATAAAATAGGATAAAAGCGATTTTAGAATAATCACCAAATCCCATAAATCCTTATTAACCAATACTTTCTTTAAAGATTATGCAACATTTATACTTTTATTATCATACAAATGAAAATTTTAGAAAAATAGTCTTAATACCAAAGGAATCCTTTCCATTTGCAAGTCAGCAATTAAGAGATTTGGAAGGAATTTTAATTACAGAGGAAAGAATTCCTATTAATAAACAAACATTTTCAATAACAAAACAAGAAGCAGTTGAAAAATCTTACAAAGGAAAATTCATGCCTTTTTCAGAATATAAATAATAAAACTTATAAACCGTAATATTCTTATTTTATAATGGTAATGGGATTACTTGCATTAGGGGTATTTGGGGTATTGTTGGTGCTTTTAGCTGTAGCAATAGCAATCTGGGCATTTGTATTCTGGATATTAATGATTGTTGACTGTGCAACAAGAAAATTCAAGGATTCAACTGAAAGAGTTGTGTGGATAATTGTGATTGTCTTTCTTCATATAATTGGAGCTTTGATTTATTATTTTGTGGTGAAAAGAAATAATAAACACTAATAATTGATTATTCTAATTTAAAATCATAAGCTTTTGCAAAAACCTTAATCTGCTCATCTATATCTGCTGGTTTTAATCCTGTTCCAGTGTTAACTTTAATCCCTAATCCATAAATACCTGATTCAACAGATTGTTGCAAACAATCGGCAATAGATGTTCTTGCTGCTTCAAGCTGTTTATTTTCACAAGATAAATGTCTTTCTAAAGGCATTTGAAAATATCTCTCACCATCACTAACACTAACTTTTCCATCAACAGCTTTTTTTGTTTCTCCAGCTATATACTCCACTAATCTTCTTTCCTGAATCCTTAAGTCTTCTACTTTATTAACTAATTCAACAGCTTTTGGACTAACTTCTCTTGTATAAGCTTGTTTGAAAGGTTCTGAGGCTTCCCTTCCTAAGAGTTTCATTGCAAGATAATAAGAGGAATCTGAAACTAATCCTCCGTGCCAAAAATGACTTTCAACTGGAGCACCAATATCCACCTGTAGTCCTTTATCCATTTCAGATTTAACATTTTCCCTTGTCAAATATCTTCCTAAGTATTGCAAACACCACCAATCAACAACAATAGGTCCTTGCTTAATTTTCCATCTTCCTCTGGCACCTTCATCAATAACATGTTTTTCAAGAGGAATAATCATATTGCCTTCTGCAGCATTAAATTCAATTCCAGAATTTAAAATTCCCATTAATCTACTTTCAGCAACAGTCAGGCAAGAGCTCTCAAAAATTCCTTCACGAGGAGGAAGGAAATATCTAGGTCCAAAATCCTGTCCTTGTTGCATAGAAACTAAAATAGGCTCTCCAATTAATTCTCCAGCTAATTCTCTGGAACGAGCATATAATTGTCTAAATTTTCCTAATTCTCCTTCATTAACAACTCTAAAATTTACAATACCAAAATCTAAAATAGGGTCTCCTGTTGACTCTCCTTGTTTTATCCTATTAATAAGAACTTCAAGCTGTGAACCTATTTCACCATGCTGTTGAGATATTTTTTCTCTTTCACCATCATATCTTTTTTGAAGTTCTTCAGCAGTTTTTCTGACTTCTTCAGTTCTCTTAGAAATAATTTTAACATCTTCTTTTAATCCCATTTAAAATATAACTTTCAAGGATTTTTAAGGATTATTATAAAGAGTAATATATATTGAATTTTATTCCACAAAAATCCCAGGCTTGCCTGGCTTTGATTTCCTTGAAATTCCAGAAGGATCATACTTGTTCTTATCAGTTACTGAGAAAATCTTTACATCCAAGTTAATTCTTTTTTGAAGATAATCAGCCCTGTAATTGTCTAATTCATTAGGAATGCAGTAAACATAAACCTTGTTTACATCTTTGCCCTGCTTTTCCTTTACAATTCTCAAAATATTTCCTATGTCTCTTGCAAGATTATCATTTAATTCATCCTGTTTTTCCAATTTTTCATCAATCTTTTTTTTATCAAATTCAGGCCAGTCAGCAAGGCTGATAAATCCTTTTCCTCCAGTTGTTTCCCATAATTCTTCAGCAATATGCGGGCAGAAAACAGAAAACATTTTTAAAAAACTTTCAATGTCTTTTTTAGAAGCATCTTCTTCGCTGATTTTTTCAAATAATTGCCTTAATTTAATAACAGCCATATTATACCTAAAATTTTCAATGTCCTCTCTAATTTCCTTGATTGTTTTATTGGTTTTGCTCTCAATCCTTGCAGAAGATTTTCCAAATTTAATCGTTGAAAAATATTCAAATATTTTTTTAAGTAATTTCAAGCTGCTATCCATCCCCCTATCATTCCAAACACTATCACTATCCGGACTTGCAAGACCCATTAAATTAAGTCTTAAAGAATCAGAGCTATACTTTTTAATCATTTCAACAGGATTAACAACATTACCAAGGGACTTTGACATTTTATTTCCATCACTTCCATGCAGCATACCCTGATTAAATAATTTAATAAAAGGCTCGTTAAATTTTAAAAAACCTAAATCCCTTAATGCTTTTGTGAAAAATCTTGCATAAATCAGATGCATGCAGGCATGTTCAGCACCTCCAATATACTGGTCAACAGGCATCCAATATTCTATTTTCTTTTTTTCAAATGCTTCCTTCTTATTTTTAGAATCACAATATCTTAAAAAATACCATGAAGAATCAAAAAAAGTATCCATTGTGTCGGTTTCTCTTCTGGCTTTTTCTTTGCATTTTGGGCATTTTGTTTCTATAAATTCTTTTGAAGATGCAAGAGGATTTCCATTCCCAAATTTAACTTTTTCAGGAAGAAGAACTGGCAAATCTTTTTCAGGAACAGGCTGGATTCCACATTTATCACAATAAATAATTGGAATAGGCGTCCCCCAATATCTTTGTCTTGAAATCAACCAGTCTCTTAATTTATAATTAATAGTTTTTCTTCCTAATTTTTTCTTTTCAAGATGTTCTGTTATTGCATTAATTGCTTCTTTATTACTCCATTTGTTGAATTCTTTTGAATTAACTAGTCTTCCTTCTCCAATATAAGCTCTTGACATTTTATCTGCGTTTAATTCATAGACTTCAGATTCTTGATTTTTTTTAGTTGAATCTGAAGGATCAGAAAAATTTCTAGATTTTTCTGAGGAATCAGGATTAACAACTACTCTAACAGGAATCTTATATTTTTTTGCAAACTGAAAATCTCTTTCATCATGAGCAGGAACAGCCATTACCATCCCACATCCATAATCAGCAACAACAAAATTTCCAGCCCAGACTGGAATTTTATCATTATTAATAGGATTAATTGCATAACTTCCAGTAAAAACACCTTCTTTTTCCAAGTCGTCTTCAGATTCAGCATAATCTGAACTTGCTCTCCCAATATCTTTTTCACTTGTAGATTTTATTTTTTTCAAAAAACTCTCAACTTCTTTTTTTTGTTTAGAAGTAACTAATTCCATCAAACGAGGATGCTGTGCACTGACAACCATGAATGTAACACCATAAATAGTATCAGCGCGAGTTGTGAATATAGGCCATTTGTTTGAGATTATTTCATCCAATAATTCAGGGAATTCTTCTTGTGTAAAATGCCCGCGATTTTTTAGTTCAATAATTTCTCCTCCAAAAGCAGAATGATACATTTCAACACTCTTCTTTCCATCCAATTCTTCATCATTTGAAGTAAAGATAATTATTTCTTTTGCTCTTTCTTTAATTGTTCTATCAATTTTAAAATCATAAAAAACTCTTTTGTATTCTTTATTTGCAATTTTCCAAGGAGCAACTAAAATTAATTTTTTAATAATTTTTTTATTTTCACCTAACCATCTAACTAAAAAAGCACAGCCACGACTATGTCCTATCAAAATAGAATTTTCATCAATTTTTAATTTTTCAAAAATTTTTTTCCAATCAGAATAAGTCGCCTTATTATTTACAGGCATTAATGGATTTTCAGTCTTGATTCCTTTTTCTTCTAATTTCTTTTTTATCAAAGGTATCCAATGTTTGTTATAATTTTTATCATTCTCGGAATTTCCTCCATGAACAATGACACAATTCAATTGTTTATTATTTTGATTTTCAATTTCAAAATCAATTTCACTTCCATGACTTTTTCCAATCCAGTTTTCCTGCATTATCTTTATTCTTTCTGGCCATTGCAGTTTTGGAATATCTTTCAAAAGTTCATCAGCATAATCAGTTGTCTTGATAAACCATTGTTCTAAATGTTTTATTCCAACATCAATATCTTTATGTATCCAACATTTCCCATTATGAACCTGTTCATTAGCTAAAACAGAATTACATTTAGAACACCAATTTGCAGCTGATTTTTTCTTATAAACAAGTCCTTTTTCCATGAATTTTAGGAAAAAATACTGGTTCCACTTATAATAATCAGGTTCGCAAGTAACAACTTTTTTACTCCAATCATAACTAAGCCCAAGAGCTTTTTGCTGTAAAATAAAATTTGCCATTGCTTCTTTTGTATATTTTCCAGGATGTTCTCCAGCTTTAATTGCAGCGTTTTCAGCAGGCAATCCAAATGCATCATATCCCATAGGATATAGCACATTAAATCCATTCATTCTTTTGAATCTGGCATAAATATCTCCAATTGTGTAATTGAGAGCATGCCCCATATGAAGCCCACTTCCAGAAGGATAAGGAAACATCTCCAAGACATAATACTTTTTCTTTTTAGAATTATCTTTAACTTCAAAAGCCTTAGCTTTTTCCCATTTCTCCTGCCATTTTTTTTCTATTGCACTAAAATTTACTTCTGCCATGATAAAGGTAATAAGCTCTGGTTTTTAAATATTAAGATTTAAATAACTAATATACATTATCAAACTATGCAACAATCAAAATTCCCAATCTACATTACAAGAGATAGAATTTTCTCTAATTCACAAAAAGCAGCAGAAACTCAAAATTCAAAAAATTTAGGTGAAAAATCACAAGGAAAAGTAATTTACTCTCCATTTGAAGCATTATTTTTAGTTGAAACTCAAAAAGCAAATGCAATAAATGCAAAAACAAATAAGTCATTAAAAGAACATGAAATCTTAGCTATTCTTTCAAAAAAACACAAGGATTTCTTAATTAACTACCTTGTTTTCAAGAAACTAACACAAAAAGGCTTTTCAGTTAAAACCGGCTCAAAATTCGGAGCAGAATTTAGAGTATATGATAACTCAATGAACAAGCATGCAAAATACCTTGTTTATCCAGTAAAACAATCTGAAAAATCCAACTGGAATGAATTTATTTCAAAAAACAGGATTGCTCACTCAACAGCAAAAAAGCTTCTTCTGGCAATTGTTGACAGTGAAGAAGACATTACATTCTATGAAATAGACTGGGTGAAACCTTGAAAAGTTTCGTGGCGTTTATCCTAAGGATTAGGTTAACTAAATAAACCAAAATATTTATATAGTATATAGCTATATATTTTATATGGTTACTACAATACAAGTTGATGAAAAAACAATTTTGCTATTAAAAAAATTAAAGCAAACTTTAGAAGTATCATCCTATGATGAAGCAATTAATAAAATTGCAATAAAATGTCTTAAACCTGAAAAATCAATGGCAGGATCTTTAAAAAAATATGTAGGAAAATTATCCAAGCAAGAAATTTTAAATGATTTAAAAGATAAAAATGACCGGATATAATTTGATTGATTCTTCACTATGGATAGATTATTTAGTTAATGGTAATTTTAAGGAAATAATAGAAATAGAAGAAAAACTATTATTAGCAACCATCTCCTTAATTGAAATAAAGAAAAAACTTTCAAGATTAAAAATCCCAATTAAGGAAATAAATGATAAAATGGATTTTATAAAAAAACAAAGTATTCTAATAAATCTAGATGAAAAAATTGCAGATAAAGCATCAGAACTGGTTATTGAAAAAAATCTTCCAATAGCAGATTCAATAGTTTATGCATCTACTTTAATGAATAATGCCATTCTTCTGACACTAGATAATGATTTTAGAAATTTTAATGATGTTAAAATATTATAGTTTTAAAATCTTCCCCTCATCATACCACATCCAGCCAACACATCTTGTCCAAGGCTTCTAAATAAAGCTGCTTCAATACCCGATTTTTTTAACTTTTCAAAAAATTCTTCAGGCCCATAAGTAGTTTCAACTTCTAATTCTTCTTTCCAAGATTCAGTAAAAGAAGAAGTATGATTCGGAACCATAACCTTAACATAAAATCTCTTTCTATCCTTAAATAAAGCAACCAACTCATCAAAACATTCAGGAGTATTGTTTACTCCATCAATTATAACATAATTAACAGTTACTTTTTCTCCACTTCTTTGATAATATTCACTTGCCTCACAAAGCATTTCTTCAATTGATAATTTAATATCTCTTGTCCGAAAAATATGTTCACCCCTTATCCATTCATTTCTCAATCTATCATTAGGAAAATGAAGAGATAATTCTAATCTTGTTGGGTAAGGAATCTCGCTTCTTGTTAATTTTTGAATTGAACCAGGAATACCTACTGTAGAAATTACAAATCTTGTATCTGGAACATATGCTTTATGTCTTTGGATTGATCTAATGACATTTGCTCCAAATAATGGTTCTCCTATTCCCATAAATGCATATTCTACAGAACCTTCTTGAAGAACCTTTTGTAAATTACCATCATTTCCAAGAACCAATCTTATCTGAGCGTCAATTTCACTCACTTTCAAGTCCCTCATGTATGAGCTAAACATATTAGCACACATTCTGCAATCAAAATAGCATCCAATTTGGCTTGATAAACAGGCTACAAATCTAGGTTTTCCTTCTTCTCTTTGGGGAAGAGAAAGAAAAGCAGCCTCTATAGTTTTGGGTACATTTGCAACTCTTAAACCATATTTAATATTTCCATCACTTGAATAATTAGTATTTACAACTTCCATGTTAAAATATTAGTTTAATCAACTATACCTTTGTTTATAAAGATTATAGTCTCAACCAATTACCCCTCTCAAATTAACAAATTATTTCCTATAATTTTATTAACTCCTTTCTTTTAAAATTTATATGCAAAATACAGATGAAACCAAAAAGAGAATTCTAAACCTTTTGCAGGCAAAAGGTCCTAGCCTCCCAGTCCAGATTTCAAAAGAAGTAAAAATGAACACCTTGTTTGTTTCTGCTTTCCTCTCAGAACTAAAAGATGAAAATAAGATAAAAATAAGCAGTCTGAAAGTTGGAGGAAGCCCTTTGTATTATCTTCAAGGCCAGGAATCCCAATTAGAGAATTTCAGGAAGTATCTTCATCCTAAGGAAGCAGAGGCTTTTGAGCTTTTAAAAAAGAATAGAATATTGAAAGATTCTGAGCAAGAGCCGGCAATAAGAGTTGCATTAAGGGCAATAAAAGATTTTGCTTTTTCATTTAAAAATGATGAAGAAATATACTGGAGGTATTTAGCAGTTCAAGAGCCTGAAATAATACAGATATTTAATTCAAAACCATTTCAAAAAAAAGAAATTAAAATAGAACAAGAAGCAACAAATATTCAATCTTCAGAATCATCAGACTCTGAAATTACATTATCAAAACCTGAAATAAAAAAAAGAAAAAAAACTCCTAAAAAGCAAGAACAAGAAAACCAAGAACAAATTGAACTAAAACCAGAAATAGAATCAAATAAAATCAGTCAGATTTTCCAAAATCCTCTCGCAATAAAACCTATTGAAAGGCCAAAAAAAGAAAAACCACGTTCTGATTTTGTTGCAAAAATAATTGTATTCTTAAATAAAAACAATTTCAGGATTGTTGAAGAAATAGATTACAAAGCAAAAGGGTATAATTGCATAACTGAGATAAATTCAGATTTAGGCAAGATTCTTTTCTTAACTCAGGCAAAAGACAAGAAAACGACAACAGATTCAGAGCTCCAGGCACTTCTCTCAAAATCCCAGTCAATACCTCTTCCAGCTCTGTTTCTTTATACAGGAAACCTGAGCAAAAAAGCCCAGGAATATGAAAAGAAGTATTATTCTATACTAAAAACAAAGAAAATTGACTGAAATCAATTTTCTCCTAAACCCGAAATATCACCAAGTCCTTCGGACTTGTACCTCGGCTTAAAAGCCGAGGTTTACTTTTTGCTCTGTATCATCATATTACCCATACATACAAAACTTTTTAAATGCAGAAATAAAACTAATATTATGGGAAGAATAAAATCTAAGCTTGTTAAGAGAACAGCAAATTCTCTGTTAAGAGAAGAAAATTCATTTAATAGTAATTTTGAAAATAATAAGGAACTGATTAAAGGTTTGACAGATAGTAAAAAAACAAGGAATCAGATTGCAGGTTTTATAGCAAGAAAAAAGAAAAGTGAAACCAAGATTAGAAGACCAGTGATTCATCAAGAATAATACTCAAAATGACAGAAGAAAAAGCTGATGAAAAGAAAGAACAGAAAACAAGCAATGACAAAGACAATATAATTTTTGTAGGAATAAAACCCTTTATGAATTATGTTACAGGAGTTGTAATGCAATTCAAGAATAAAGGGCAGAAAGAAGTTATTGTTTCTGCTAGAGGAAAATTTGTCTCAAAGGCAGTTGATATTGCAGAAGTTGCAAGAAGAACTTTTCTAAAAGACGAAAATATCAAAGTAAAGGACATCAGAATTGCGAGCGAGCAGTTTGAAAATAAAGAAGGAAGAAGAATATATGTTTCATCAATAGAAATAACCCTTGTTAAAGAATAAGATAATGATGTTTTTTAGTAATATCAAAAAAACAATGTGCCACCACTTACTAAAGTAAGTGGTTTAATTTCGGACATCACAATACAAAGATTATTCTCAATTTATTAAGCTAAATCTCAGTTGACAAAGCTGTGACATTAATGAAATATATTAATCTACTTGTTTTCTCTGCGACATTACCAATATTATTTATATTTTTATTTCTTTCTTTTTAAAGTTAAAAGATTTATTCTATCTTCAATTTTGTTAATTCTCTCTTCCATTATTTTCATTTTCTTATAACTTTTAAAGCTAAAAAAAACTCTCACAATTTGATAGATTATATAAATAATCAACACTATTCCTACTGTTTTCAGAATAGTGATTATCAAGGAAATATCGCTGGCAAGCTGCGGAACTACCTGTGTGATATCTGCGGGAGGACTTGATAATTCTTTTGCCAAAGTAGTAATATTACTAATAGCCATATAAATATTATATTTCTCTGCTTTTTAAGTATTTTCAAAGGTTTTTTAAAACTTCAAAATGTCAAGAACTCTGGGTTAAAACCCAGAGCGTGTTGAGTTCTTGAGCATGCTCCAAAATGCCTTTTCTTTCTCCGAACTAAAGTAGGGAGGGTACGAAAAGAGCATTTTGGACATCTTAAAAACAATTAGTTTTTAATGAGTCAAAACAATATTTTGTTTTGAATGTTAATTTTGAATGGATTAAAAAATCTCAGACAGGAGATTTTTTAAAGCACTTTATTTT
The DNA here is from genome assembly GCA_038045105.1 of Nanobdellota archaeon. GTDB lineage: Archaea > Nanobdellota > Nanobdellia > Pacearchaeales > GW2011-AR1 > ARS1285. Next base: position 18,190 of record JBBSYU010000086.1, read on the forward strand.
TGTATTTCTATGGCTGCTTAGCTTAGTGGTAAAGCACTGCTCTCATGAGGCAGGGACCCCAAGTTCAAATCTTGGAGCAGCCATTTTTAATAAAGATTGAATAAGAAGTATTAAGAAATTATTAAACAGAATCTGCAGGTTGAGCAGAAACCTTATTAGGGTCATATGGAAGTTTATTTTCTTTTATAGCATTAGCTAAGCCCTCAAGTTGTTCTATAGAAATCCCTTGATTAAAATCTTCAAGAGTTCTTTTAATTCCATCAGGATTTTTTGAAGCTAATTCTTCTAACTTGCTTTTAAGAGCATTATATGAATCACTATTTTCATCAAAACCAATTAATATTAAATGCCCAGAATATTGGCTGGAGCCTAATCTGTCGATTTCATTATAAAAAACCGCTCCTCCTTGCACTTCATGAAGGCGGGTATTGCAAACAATTCTGCCGCTAAGAACATCTTTTAAAGGATCATTTTTTAATGGCAATTCAATGTAATTACGACCAAGCAAAGACATAATTCTTTGTTCCATACAACAAGGATGTTCCTCTCCTTTTTCATCACCGCCCCTCACAATCATAATGCTCTTCATAGGTTAATAACAAAGTTTTATTATTTAAAGATTTATATAAAACAAAATATAGTTTCAACCTCTAAAAAAACATTATATAATTTCACAACAAACTTTAAAAACAATTGTTTTAATATACCCTCATGCAAATACTGGAAAAAAACAGGGGTGAAGTTGAAGTGCGTGCTTCAAAGATGTCTGATTTCTTAAAAATGGAGTATCTTGAGAATTGCGCAAGAACTTTTCGAGACATTGAGATACTAAGATACTGTTATTCAGAATTATCAAAATTATATGAAAAAAACATAATGTATCCTGAAGCAATAAAATACATTGAAAAATTTCAGGAAGTATGCATAAGTCAGAGGGAAAAAATACAAGCTTATATCAGGGAAATTGAATTGCTTATCAAAGGAGGTTTTTATGAAAGAGTTAATTTTGCATACAACAAGATTTTTGAAACAGCATCTCCAAAAGAAATAGCTGAAATAGAAACCAAGATAATAAATATGTATAAATCCGAAGCTGAAAAATTTGAAAAATCAAATAAAAATGCATTAGCATTGAGGGTTTATGAAAGATTGGCAAGAGCAGTCAAAGATTCTGAAAAACCAGAAATAAAAAACAAGATCCTTATTCTTTACAAGAAACTGGGAAAAGTCAGAGAATCTATTGAACTAGAAAGGGAATTACAGAGATAAAGAATCTTCTTAGAATTTATTATTAGATGATATGAGAATTCTAGACCGAAAAATAGATTAAAGCCAAAGCTTT
>JBBSYU010000087.1:0-7203 GCA_038045105.1 Nanobdellota archaeon
CTTATCAGATACCTGGCAAAATCGAGGAGATGACGATAAGGTTACAGTATCGTATCAATAATAACAAGTTTTAATAAGACAACCCTTTAAAAAAGGCTTGACCCAAAAATTAAATTTTGATGCCAAAAGTTAAGTCAAAAACAAACCCTAGAAGAATACAAAATGCTTGACCCAAAACCAACATCTTTAAATAAGTAATTTTTATATTAATCATATGCGGGGGAGTAGCTCATTGGGAGAGCACTACGCTGAAGACGTAGGTGTAGCGTGTTCGATTCACGCCTTCCCCATTAAAATTCCTTTTTAGATTAATCCACAAACTTTAAATCTCCTTAAATCTTGTATTTTTCATGGCATTTAAAACAATGGATGATATTGATGAGAATAGAAGAAAGGAAAGCAGAGAAAAGATAAAAGTAGAAATATCAGAAGATATTAATGATGTTTTGGGAAATGTTTTTGGAAGACCTAAGACAAAAACAAACAAAAAATGGGTTGACAGAGTCTTTGATGTTCTAAAGGTTTTGGGAATTATTTTATTGATAATAATTGCAGTTGATATAATTTTGGGGAGTATCTGGTTATTGAGGTTTCTTATTAAAAATCTTTTTGGGATGGGATAAAAATTGCTTAATTTTTTGAATGAAATCTTTCTAAGCATAATCTAAAGAAAGATTTTCGAAGTTCAGTAAGTGGAATAATCCATTAAATTATGTGGTAGATGATTTAGTTTTTAGATACAAGAGATAGATAGAACATGCAAAAAAATATCTCTAATTCAAATCGCTTAAACTAACTGCCCTTACATAACTGCCTAAAATTATATGCTACCAAAAGAATTTATAAAAATAACCTTTAACAAAGTTTGGTTATTTTTTAGACCTTAGCAAGATTTATAAGTATGGTTTTTTTATATTAAATATAAAAGAGTTGATATGGCAAAGAAAAAAAGAGATATTTCAAAGAAAATTCATTTAAGAAAAATACATCCTGCAAAAGAAGGGGCTATTGAAATGTCTATGTCTACTATTGTAGTCCTTGTTCTTGCAATGAGCATGCTTATTCTTGGATTAGTTCTTGTAAGAAGCATTTTCAGAACAGCAACGAATAGTGTAAATGAATTAGATAATAAAGTAAGGACAGAAATAACAAATCTTTTTGTTGATGAATCAAATAAGGTTGTTGTAAAACTTGGTTCTGATTATACTGCAAGAATAACTGCAGGAACCACTAATTTTGGGATAGGTATTGGTGCAAAAACATTAAGCGGTAGCCCTGCTACAAAAGAATTAAAATATAAATTAACTGTTGATGATACTGCAAGAGAAAACTGCTATAAGATTTTGGGAAGAAATGGTGTAAAAGTTTTATTTAAACAAAATCTTGACACTTATTCTGAATTTGACAGATTTGAAGGAGATGCTGCATTCGCAATAATCCAGGTAGATGTTCCAGAGGGAACAGCTTTATGTTCGCAGAAAATTTTTGTTGATGTAAAAGATGGGGACCAGACAGTAGGAAGAACTGTCTTCATAGTTGACATAGTGAGAAAGGGATTCTTTGGATAAAATTATCTGACTTTGTCAAAATAATTTTTATTATTTTAGTAAGGTAGAAATACTTAAGAAGTTATAGCATTTGTTGATTAAGTTTTGGCTTCTCAATTTCATAGTTTAATCTTATCATCTTCATAACTTATCAGTTTTTACATTACCAATAGATTAATTCTCAACAACAAGTTTTTTATATGTCATTTTTATTGATTTATTATGACATTAAAACTTTATAATACACTTGGTAAGAAAAAACAAATATTCAAACCTGTCAAATCTGGAGAGGTAAGAATGTATGTTTGTGGTCCTACTGTAAATGATGTCCCTCATTTAGGACATGCAAGACAACAAATAACATTTGATATTCTAAGAAAATATCTGAAATTTTCAGGCCATAAAGTTAAATTTGTTTCAAATGTAACTGATATTGATGATAAAATAATTAACAAGGCAAATGAATTAAATGAGGATATAGAAGTATTAACAAAAAGAAATTTAAAATCTCATTTAGAAGATTATTCTAAAATAGGAGTTGATAAGCCTGATGTACAACCTTATGCAACCCAGTATATTAAAGAAATGATTGAACTTGTTAAAAAATTAGAACAAAAAAGATATACTTATGTTATTGAAGAAGATGGAGTTTATTATGATATTTCTAAATTTAAGGATTATGGAAAATTATCAGGACAAAATATTGAAAATTTAAAATCTGAGTCAAGAAAAAAATTAAGTGAAGGTAAAAGAAATAAGGAAGATTTTGTTCTCTGGAAATTTTCAAAACCTGGCGAACCTGAATGGGATTCTCCATGGGGAAAAGGAAGACCTGGATGGCATATAGAATGCTCTGCTATGTCTGAATCAATTTTAGGACTGCCATTAGATATTCATGGTGGTGGACAAGATTTGATATTTCCGCATCATGAAGATGAAATAGCTCAAAGTGAAGCTGCATATGGAAAGAAATTTTCTAATTATTGGGTGCATAATGGAATGGTTAATGTTGATAAAGTAAAAATGTCAAAGAGTCTTGGAAATTTCAAAACCATAAGGGATATTTTAAAAAATTATTCTGGGAAAATTATCAGATATTTTGTCATAAGCAATCATTACAGAAAGCCTGTTGATTTTTCAGAGAAAACTCTTGAACAGGCAAAAACTTCTTATGAAAGGCTAAAAAACATTATTTCTGAAATAAAAGATGACTCAGAAATAAATGAAAAATATTTAACAGAATTCTCAAAATCAATGGATGATGATTTGAATACTCCTGGCGCTCTTGCTGTTTTATGGAAGCTTGTTCGAGATGAAAAAGCACAGGGAAAAATAAATGCTATAAGAGAAATGGACAAGGTTTTTGGGTTGGATTTGTTATTAAAGGAAAGAATTGAAATTCCTCTCAAAGTGAGGGAATTAATTGATGAAAGAGAAGAAGCCAGGAAGAATAAAAACTGGAAAAAGTCTGATGAGATTCGTGGAAAAATAAATAAACTAGGTTATAAGATTGATGATGCAAAGGACGGGGTGAAAGTGTCAAGAATTTAATATGAAAAAAGAATTGATAAGTGAATTGATCGGAAAGAAAGGCAGAATTTTTATAGTGCCTCTTGACCATCCTGATGGAAAAGATACTGAAAAACTTTCTAAAATTGGTATTCAAAATTTTGTTAATAATATTGATTCAATGAATTTTGATGGATATATATTTCATTCAAGATATTATATCAAAAATCCAATAAAGACAAAAAAAGATTTTTTCTTAACTGTTGGAGAACAGCCTGATAATTATAAAGCAGATATTGATATATTACAAAATTTTAAGGAAATAAAAAATGTTACAATTTTTTTTGAAGTAGATGGAGTTAATGACAAGAAGGCAGTAAGTTTCTATAAAGAATATGTCAAAAAATTAAAAGAAAAAGGTTATGTAGTTATGGGAATGGGTTATCCTTCTGAAAAATATAAAAATCCTGATTATCAAATAGTTGCCAATGCTGCCCATGAGATTGGATGCGATTATTTTAAAACAGATTTAATAGATAATATGAATAAAATTAATCTTCGTGGGATGAAGCTATTTATTGCAGGAGGACCTTATCTAAATGATGATAATTTCAAAAAATTTGTTGAAAAAGTTAAAAAAATAGGAAATGCTAGCGTATCGTTTGGAAGGAATATTTTTGAATCCAAAAATTATCAATCAAGAATAAATTTGGTGATAAAGAAACTGGGTTAATAAAATGACAACTAAATCAAAGTCTAAGAAAGTCGAGGAAATTTCATTGCCTATGAGATATAATCCGGGTTTAGGAAAATATGAACCTGAACTGCCTGCGAGAAAAACAAGGAAAAAAACTGAACTGAAGATAGATTGGAAATGGTTAATTATTTTTATTATAATAATATTCATATTAAGTTTTTGGTGGTTGGTATTTTATTCATATATATAAAATGGCAAGGCGAGAATGTGTAAATAAATGGGAGAATGAGCAGGATTGTCCATGTGAAGATGAAAACTGCGAAAGGCATGGAATATGCTGTGAATGCATAAAATATCATAAAGAGTGCAAGAATCTACCTGCGTGTTTGGAAGAATAAAAATAATAAAGATATTTCTAAAGTATTGGTAATGTAATGAATTAAAAGATGTTTGTGAGTGGCAAAAAATGTTTGTGAGGAGATTAAGTTATGGGGGATTACAACTATAATCTCTCTTAATCAACAGATGCCCCATATCTTAAAATATGTATGATACTGATAAATTTTTAATTTAAATTCATTTCAGTAAACTATAAAAAGGATTTTCTGCTATTTTATACATGAAAAAAAGATGGAGTATATGGGATATAATTGCATGGATAGTTCTTTTTTTAATTTTAGTATGGCTTATATTGAAAACTTTTGGAATTATTAATACTCCTGCTTGGTTAGAATATGCACCATTGTATGGAGCAGTATATCTTGCTGGATGGCAGATACATAAACTTGAGTCTGTTGCTTCAGATGTGAGTGAACTAAAGAAATTTAAAAATGCTACAGTTGAAGAGATTAATAATATAAAAGTAAACTGTATTAAAAAACATAAATAAAAAGGAGGAAAAATGACACTGGAAAATTTACAATATGTATCAATTTTAGTTGAATTGATTGTTGCAATTCTTGGACTGCTGATTGTTTTCAAGAAAAAGAAAAAATATGGCTATGGAATATTCCTGACATTTGCAATCTATGTATTTTATGATTTAGTAAAATTAGTAGATTACAGTGTTTCTACAGATATTTTATATGTATTATTTTTTATTGCTGCTGCATCAGCTCTCTGGACTATCTGGATGATATACAAAGAAAAAGATAATAGCAAGAATAATACTAAAAATAATAAAAGGAGAAGAAAATAAACAATAGGAGGAAATAAAATGGCATGTTGCTGCTGTAAAACTAAGAAGAAAAAAGCGAAGAAGAAAAAGTAATAAAGATAAATTTAATATTAATTAAATAATAGATATTGGTAATGTAATTAACTAAGAGGTGTTTATGAGATGCAGAAGTTATGAATCAGAAACAAAAGTTATGAAATATAATCCACAACAAAACAACAGATGCCATAACTCCTAGAAGGTATTGACATTACTGATATCAATAAATATTATAAAAAAATCATGAACCCTTGCAGGTTTTTTAATTTGAAATATCAAAAAAACAATGTGCCACCACACTTTAAAAGTGTGGTTTGTGACAGGCACTTGTTTTTTGGATGCTCATGAATTGAAAACTGTATCTTTCGTTACTACTCCATAATAAATTATAGAGTTTTCAATTCAAGACATAAGAATAATATAAATTTTTATATTTTATGCTGTTGCCTGACTTATTTTATTTGATTTTTTTTCAAAGAAAGTTATTGCTTCAGCCAGTTCTTTATGAGTCTTTGCGTATTTTTTAATGTCTATCTTTTTAAGATAAGCTTCACATGACTGAACAAGAGCTGTTGCTCCTGCTCTTGTTCCACTTGGATGGGCATGGCATCCTGCTCCCATTGTTACAATAAAATCTGTATTTTTCATTACTTCAATGAATGGCTTTAATAAAACAGGGTTAAGGCCTCCTGAAATAATTGGACAGCATTTTTTAATTCCTCTCCAATCATCGTCTTCAAGAATTACATGATGGTGAATATCTTCTTCAACCAGATTTAGGGCATCTTTATCTTTAGTTGGAATTGTTGCCCAGGATTGTTTAAAAAAATGTCCCTGTCCTTCATAGTTCAGAATATTTCTTGCAGCTGTTACATCTTCTTCAGGGCTTCCTGACATTTTTCCTATGCCTGCTGTTCCTGTATGAATTCCTGATGCTCCAGCTAATCTAGCAAATTTTGATAATACTAAAACTGAAAAACCAAAAGGATTTTCCTTTCTTGTGAATGCGCCATGAGCTGCTCTATGAAAATGTATAAACACATCTGAATATCTTCTTCTTAAGGTTTGTACAGCCATCCATCCTGCTGTTATTCCATCTATTAAAAATGCATAAGAACCTGGTTCAAAACCTGCATTCCTTATTAATTCACATCTTTTAATCATTGTATCATAATCACTTGCAGATACATTAAATGAATGAACTTTTTTTTGCCCTGTTTCCTTAACTGCCTTGTCCATTGCTTTTTTCACATGCAATACCATTTTATCATAAGGGCAAAAATCCTGATCTGCTTGAGGTTCATCATTTTTTACAAAATCTCCTCCTCCGCTCCAGAAATCATAACAAACTTCTGCATATTCTGCTGAAGTTAAACCCATTTTTGGTTTTATTATTGTTCCTAAAATAGGTCTATCATAGACTTTTAGATATTTTCTCATATCATCTATTGTATAAGAAGGGCCATCAAATTGTTCTAACATTGAAGAGGGAAACCATACATCTAATAATTTTAATCCATTTACTTCTTTCATTCCAAGAACATTTCCAACAATATAGGTTAGAATATTTTGAACATTTCCTCTTCTGTCAAATAATCTCCAGGGATAGGCAATCCAGGCTAATTTCTTTTTTTCATCAATCTGATAAACTAGAGCATTCATTTCTCTTGAAAAAGGAGTTTCTGTCTGCACTTTAAAATTAGTTCCTGTTGAAGATTCTGCTGCAATCTCAGATGCTGACTGGAGAATGTTCATTTTTTTATCTGGAATTAATCTAAAAACACAAAGCATATATTCTCCATTTTGAGGATTTTTTAAATTAGATGAAACATAGGCTTTTTGCTTATCATTCAAACTCTTATAGAATTTTTTAATTGTCATATTTCCTCTTTTACTTATCTAACAAACCTAATTTAAATATCTTTTGATAGAATATTCTGAAACACATATGGAATTAAGAGATGCTTTGAATAAATGGGAAAAGTAAAATTAATTAGTTTAACTAATAGCAGGAGCATTAATCCTTAGCAGGCTGTCCCATAATCCTTATGGGACAGGAAAATTCGGTTTTATAGACGCTAAAAAGCTAAAAAAGTTTTAAAAAATGGCAAAAAACCGAATTGTGACTCAGCCTCCTTAGGATTAAGTAATCGCGGAGGCGTGTTACCCGCCTTCATCCAGCTTTGCGTACTAATTCTTCTTCTCTCTAGAATTATAGAATTTAAAAACATCTA
>JBBSYU010000088.1:0-19015 GCA_038045105.1 Nanobdellota archaeon
GAAATCAGAAATCTATTCTCCTGCTGAGGATTCTTATTTATTAGCAGAAAGTGTAAAAGAATATCTTAATAATTTATTGAAAGAGAATAAGAAATTAAGTAAGAGCAACAGATGCCTCGCTAATCATAAACAGACTAAACATAATGTTCATATTACTGATAAAAATATTAACATATTCAATATAAAAATCCTTGACATGGGAGCAGGTTCAGGAATCCAGGCACTAGTCTGCAGAAAACTTGGATTTAAAAATATCTTAGCAGCAGATATTAATCAAAAAGCAGTAAAACAATTAAAAAAACAAAAAATAAAAGCAATAAGAAGCAATTTATTTTCAAAAATAAACAAAAAGCAGAAATTTGATTTAATAATTTTCAACCCACCTTATCTTCCAGAAGATAAGTATGATAAAAAACAAGACACAACAGCTGGAAAACAAGGTTATGAACTTATCATCAGGTTTCTAAAACAGGCAAAATTCCATTTAAATAAAGAGGGAACCATACTTCTTTTATTCTCTTCACTATCTAAACCAAAAATAATAATAAAAAAGGCAAAACAATTAGGTTATAAATTAAAACCATTAAATTCTAAAAAGCTTTTCTTTGAAAAATTGTATGTTTATGAGATATATATGAGTAAAGATTAAATAGTTTCAATATCTTCAGGTTTTATTACTTTTCTTCCTGAAAAATCAGCATTTCTACTGGCTTTTTTAATTATGATTTCAATATTATTAAGAAGCAATGACTCTATTTTCTTTATAGCATCTTTGCCAATTTTCTTATCATTTTCTTTAGCTAAGATTTTTATCTTTTTTATAAATGTCATATTTCTGAGATTAGAATATTTTTTTTAGTATAATCTATATCCCAATTTTTCAAAAAATCTTCAAATATGGTGCTATGTTTTACAGGTACCAAAAAAGCACCCCGGTACAAGGGGGTTATATTTAATTTTTTGATTATCCCAGGTCCGCCTCTTCCAATCAACGCATATGTAAATTTTGTCTTTTTATTATGGCCTAATTTTTTTAAGGTGTATGTAAAAAGAGAATATCCAATAAAACCCATTTTTTCTGAAAAAGGTTTATTATTGATAAGACTATAACCTTCAATAAGAATAGATTGTCTAGCAAGATAGTCTGTTTCAAACAACTCATAAAGATTTATTGTTTTTATGTCAATATTTTTTATCTCTTTTTTTAGTATTTCCTTAAATTTATATGCAATATCGACCCTCTTATGAAGACTCAGATCATTAAATATCAAAAGAATGTCTAGATCTCTTTCTTCAATTTTTCCCTTTAAATAAGAACCATATAAAACAATATTAAAAATTTTATTTTCTTTGGCAAATTTCTTAGATTCTGATATTAAGTATTTCAAATAATTTTTTTGCATCATTTTTAAACATTATAGAAACCTCCCTCCCTAGTTTCGCTCTATAACTATCTTGATAAAACGGAAAATCTTTATCCAGGATTTTATAAATATCAGGATATTTTACTTCAAGAATTCTGAATCTCTCTGTATGGTTTGAGGGCATTTTCTTTTCTCTTTCAAGAATAAAAATATCACAGAGAGCTGATATACATTTGAAGAATAAGGTAACTGAACTATTGTATTCTTTTTTATTTTCGGCTTCAATCGCATTCTTATGATACTCTTTTGCATTTTCAATTAATATTTCTTTTATTTCCATGTTATATAGTATAACAAATAAGAACTATTTAAGCTTTTCTGTTGTCTTATATAATATGTTATATTATATAACAAAAAAGAATATAATACAACTATTTGTTATATGACCTGATATCACCGCCTTGTGATTAAAAATAGTTGTTGGTTTAACCAATAGGATTAAATAAAAATAACCTAAATGTTTGTATTAACAACAGATTAATATATCGATTAAAGTTACTTTTTAGTGGTTACATATAACAGGGTTTAAAAGCAAGGAATATTATTCTAAATTATGGAAAATGAAAATGTACCAGAAGGCTTAGTTTCATCTTTTGCTGAGTTATATAAACGATATCCCCATATAGCAATTGGAGAACATCACTCTTCAAGAAGGTTACATATATTAGTTTCAAAATTGATAACCTCTTTGATAAAAAAGGGATTAAAGAGTGTTTGTCTAGAGATACATTCAGATTTACAAGAGGTAATTAATCATTATATTCAAACAGGGGAAGAAAGTTTTCTGGCTTATTTAACATCAGACAATCAGAGATTAATTGAACAAGGATATCCTTTTACTGGAAGAGGGGATAATTATTTTGATATTCTTAGATTAGTGCGCGGTTGCAGAGAACAATATTCAGAGGTTAATATAGTGGCTTTAAAAAAGAACATTCAAAATGTTCCTGAAAATGATATAAATATGGCTGAATTAGATAAATTTATGGCAGAAAGAATCCCAGATTCAGGACCAACTTTAGTTTATGCAGGAGAAATGCATCTTAGAAAAGATTTTGCAATTCCTAAATTTAAAGCAGGCATTTATTCTATTGCAACAATTCCTAATCCATTTACAACTAATGAGGAACATAATCCCGGAATAGATGATATTATCAGAAGACTTATGGATTTAGGTGAAATTCCAAAAGAATCTTCTTTAATAGATTTTCATACAAAGAGAGGAGCTAGTTTAGGTAAATTATTAAAAAGAAATCATTTTAAATATAGTGATTGGTTTGATGGATTATTAGTTTACGCTTAATATAAACTTCTGAGTTGTGTTTTTATTTTCCCCCCATACTCATAAATTGAATAAACATATCTAAACTTCTTGCCGGAGTATCAACAACATTGTTACAATCAGAAATTAAAGGAATGGCACTTCTTGTTCCCCAATTTTTTCGAGCTTTCCAAAAATGATATTCATGCATAAATTCTTTTGTCAATTTTAATTGTTTTGATGCTGATAACATGTCATAAGGTCCTTCTAAAAACATCCTATCTCCAATAATGGCTCCTGCATTATAAATAGAACTACCCGGGTATTGTCGTCTTATTGTAGCAATACTATATTCTTCAGCTGTTCCAGGCATACCATTATCAACATAAACTTGCCCATTATCTACATAGCCTGGGGCTACTTCTCGAATATCTAAACCAGGAACATTATTTTTATTAATTCTTCTATTTATAAAATCACTTCTTTCTTTAGGGTTTTGCAATGCTTCTATTATCTCTTTTTCCATTGGATCATTAGCCAACTCATTTAAAACCCATTCTTTTGTTTCTGCAAGTTTTATTGTTTGCCTGCAGCCTAGTCCTTTACCTCTTAAATCAGGATATCTTGAAAGTTCTTCAGAATTAAGGTAACGTAGGAATTCTTTATTAATAGTTATTGGATTATTTCCTTTTAATCCGTGCATATTAGTTGATACTTTAGTTATTTGACCAGTAGACACCCCTGTTATTTTTCCAACAGTTTCTTTTCCGCCTAAAAAAAATATAACATTATCTCCAATAGAAAAGTCACAACTTGGAGATGACGGAATGCCACAAACTTTTCCTCCACCAAGATTACAACAAGGATCTTTTTTCTTGTCTATTGGAAGTGTTTTTCCCTGTCCTAGATAATCTCCTTCGAAAGGATCTTTTTTAAAACACCCTCCACCTTTTTTTAATTTCGCTAATATTTCTTGTCCTTTAGGAGTATTTATTCCATATCTGACAGTCGTGTAAGTAACTTTTCCTCCAATTCCAGATGCAATAAGAACAGATATTACATCAGCAAAATTTGGATCACCTTGATAGATATTAATTGCACCTGGCACAGCCAAACTAACTGAAATTACATCAGCCCCTAGATTAAGAGTTTTAGATAAACCAGCAGGTAAACCTTTTACAGGCGCAGCTAAAAATACAATATCTATTCCTCCCCATACTATAGCGCTTGGCCAATCTCCTTGAGAAGCAAGATCTGTTGCATAACCTAAGGGAATTAAATGTAAAATAAATTCTAATTCTTGTGCATTTCTTTCAGCATTACTAATATCTTCTTCTGTAGTACTTAAAATCTCATCCATTGGTTGATTATCTGAAAATATACCTATGAAATACCATCGAGTATCAATTGATATTTCTTTAGGACCTGTCCGCAATGTTTCACCAGGATAAGTGCAATCCTTTTTATTATAGATTCCTTCCTTATCATTTGGATGCCCTGTTTTTTCTTTTTGATTGCCTTTTTGTTTAAATAACATATATGCTCCATTAAGTTTGAAAATAGCAACTTTAGTTGGTGCATTATACTGACTTGTTTTCATATCACCAAACCATGAATTTCCCCACTTACAATCTCTTGTTTTAGGAACATTAATGGTATCAAGTGTAAAAGTTTTATCATTGAGAAAATTTTCCATATCATTATAAGATATTGCTCCTTCACGCATCGATTCTATTAACTTTTTAAGTTTATTTAAAACACCTGTTGGTAGATTATTCAATCTTTTATTTAATAAATCATCAGTTGATTCATATTCTTTTTTTTCAATAATTTTTCCTTCTTTAAGAATAATATTTAAAGCATCTATACAACCTTTATCTTTCTCTGCTATAATTGGTGAATATAGATAAAAACTAGGACCAACACTAGGACTGGGGCCTGGTGTGCCTATTATAAATTCTGGCTGGCATTCTCCAAGTCCTTTAGGACTTGTTGGGCATGTTCCACTACTAGGCATAAGGAATTCTTTTTCTTTATCTTGACAACCTTGGTTGCTACCAGTCATGTAAGAATAAGAACAGATTTTTTCATTATCTTCTTCAGGGTTTTCAATATCATTTCCACACTTATCAACAATCGTAGGCATTATTTCATTTGTTTGAGCTTTGCATTTTGCATCTCCAGATAAATCAAATATATTGCAATAATTTTTCTGAAGCCCCTCTTTTTGAGCAGTGCAATTCCAAATAGATTTAGTTCCTTCATATTTTATAAAATTACAAATTCCACCTTCATGAACAGCATTCACACAGCCTAAAAATGGAACACCAAAATCACATTCTACTGAAAATGTATAGCCTAAACATACTTTATCAAGTGCATCATAATATTTTAACTTTAAAACACATTCTCCTGTTTTGCAAACACCATTTTTTTCTGTTCCAGAAGTAAAAGCGCAGATAGTTTCATCAGATTCATCAGTTATTTGACAACCACCACTAACTCCACATGTCGCTGTCTTGCAGGGGTTTGTTGTGGTGCAGGTTTGAGAATTGCATATTGCAACACATTGCCCATTTGCATTGCATGTTTTTCCAGTTGGACAGGTTGGGCATGTAACTGTTCCTCCACAACCATTGCTGTAAGGTCCTCCGCATTGTTTTCCTAACTGAATGCATGTTTTTTGGGCGCAAGCTATACAATTTCCATTAGAGCAAGTTAATGGAGAAGGACAAGTACGCAGATATCTCCACTTAAGGCAAGACTCTCCAACATTCTGACATACAAGAACATGAAATATATTATTATCATCACATCCCCCTTTACCTGATGGCAGATAGCAACATGTATCTTCAACATATGCACTAATAAGACTTAAGCCAATCAAACAAATAAGTACAATTCCAATCAATCCAATTAAAACTAATTTTAAAATATTATTTCCTTCTCCAATCTTCCTGCTCTTTTTATTTCCTTTTTTCATTTTAATTTTTTACGCATTCATTTGATTTATTTTAAACAGGAGCTAATTGATAACACTCTCCGCTATTTTCAATAGGACAGTTGTCAAAAAATGTATTGATAGTTTCTTCAGATTCACTTTTTTGTCCAACAGCATTAGTATAACTGAGTTTGATATTTGTAGTTAATTTGTCTTGAGGTGCATAATAATTCTGCCCATACAAAATATAATAACCGCTGTTTGCATAATATTCTCCGCCAGTATTATCAATTTCATCAATGTATGCAGTATAAATTCCTCCTGCAGGAGCATTAGAAGGATTTTGAGCAAATGCATAAATAGTTCCAGCAGGATAGCTTAAATTATAATTAAATATCACGCCAGAAGAAATGCTTGAAGGAATTGCTCCAATCGCAATATAAGCAGATTCAGAATCATCAGATATTTCTTCAGAACTCTCACCAATAACATCAGTGCTATTAATATAATCATCCTGAATATTATTATAAGAGCATCTGTAATCATTTTCATCATAAAGAATACTGCAATAATTATCTATTAATCCAGATTCAAAAGCAATGCATTCAAAATTATATTTTGTTCCAGAATTGCTTATTAAATCACACCATTGGTCCCCATGGCTTGCTAAAATACATGGTAAAACTTCACCATAATCACATTGTATATACACACTATCTCCTAAATTAACAGAACTTGGAGCTCTTGAAGAAACTAATGCATGAGGATAATAAACACTGCCATTATTATTAATCTTAAAATTATCAAAATATGCTTGAGGAATTTGAGGATTATTGTTAGAAGTAGAGCCAATATTATTATAAACATTCATAATGACATACATATCGCTTACATCACAGTTGCTTATGCTTGCAAATTTCACCCAATTATTATTTTCCCACTGATAACCATTCATAATATCTCCAATTCTTTCTAATCTCCACTTTCCAGATGCAAGTCCACTAAGAGAAGATATTGTCCAAAGTTTATTTTCTTGACTTGTCCAAGCACTTGTCCAGTAAGCACCCGTATTTGTTTTAGAACTGAACAATGAATAAGAATATGCCCCTCCTACAATTGAAAAAGCAGTTGTTGCTGCAGAATCACTTGCAGGTTGCAATGAAGAATCATAATCAACTTGAATATCAAAATCACCAGTTAAAAACCATTTTCCAGAACTTGTGATTCCAGAATTTGAATTTGAAATATCGCCTTGAAAACCTGTTGCTTTTAATTTTCCATTCTCAATAATTGCAGGATAATAAGGATTATATTGGTTCCATTTACTTGAATCTATTGAATCAAAACCTTCCTGAGAAAGAGCAATTGCAAATCCAGTTCCGAATACAGAATTACTTCTTAAACTTTCTTTATCTTTTTCTGCAATTTCAAAATAGCCAGAATTTGCTGGAATTCCACAATTGCTTTTTAATTTTAGAGAACACAATATTTTATCAATAATTTTTCCAAAAATATTTACACTTGCCAAACCACCTGAACTTTCAAATATATTCCCTTTTTTATCATAGCAATTATAAGGATTAATAGTTGAACAATACTTGCCTTTAGGCAAAGGACAAATAGTTTTGCATCCATTAAAGTCTAATATGCTTGCAGGATTTCCATCAGGGCAGGTTCTTATGATATTTGTGCAAATCCGCTGAAGAGATTGGTTAAATATAGCATTAGCAATAAAATTTAACATATATTTTCTTGCATCTTCAATAGAGTTTAAAACAACTTTTCCATTGAATGCCTCATTTGCACGATATTCAATATTTGGAAGAATTCTTCCTTCTTCTGCAAGTTTCTCAAGAGCTAAAATAAGATTTTTTTGTGTTGGATTTAAACTGCTATTATCAATCCTTCCAGTTCTATTAACTATTATTGGTTCTTGAACAGCTTCAATATTTTGCTGTATTTTTATTATACTAAAAAAACAACTCTGATTTTCAGCAGATTTACTAGCATTAGTTCCACAATTCTTTAAATCTCTGCAAGTTCTTGTTTGCAATCCATAATAACAAGAACTCCATGAACTGCAATTCCAATTAGGTACACAAGGATTAACACATATCCCATTATTGCATGTCTGCCCACTAGAACAGCTTCCACAATTAATTTGTATACCACAAGAATTATCAACACTTCCGCAATTCTTGCCTAATTGAGAGCAAGTTTTTGGGGTACAGCAACTACAAGTTCCATTTATGCATTGAGCTGTCCCAGTAAAACAATTGCATGTTCCGCAACTTCCACCACAACCATTACTTCCACAAGTTTTACTAACACAATTAGGAGTACAACTACTAATACAAGCTCCATTTGAACAAGTCTGCCCACTAGAACAAGTTTTGAGAGTATTCACACAATTTCCATTTGAACAGGAATCATCAGTGCAAGCATTATTATCATTGCAATTTACATTTGCACAAGGGTCTGCAGGAATACTAGTAGAAGAATTCACACAAGCTCCATCACTACATACATATCCTGCTTTAAGATTAGTGCAATTAAAAAGCATTGAAGTTGAAACATTTTGTATAGTGCAATAATACTCCCTTATTTTACCATTTGCCTCGCAAACATCTGCAAAAGTTCCAGTATCAGTTACAACACTTCCTTTTGCAAAATAATTTGCCCCTCTAGGATATTGAGTTGTTGCATCGCTATCAGTACATAATGTAGCAGAAATAACATCCACAGATAAAATCAAAATAATTCCAACTAAAAAAATAATTGCTAATGCATTACACCCTTTTTTCATATAATAAAGATATAAATTAAATATATAAATATATCTAGAACAACAATAAAACCCAGTCATATTTCATACTATGTTCAAAATCTTCATTAATCTCTTGATTTTGGATATCCTAAAATTCATATAATAAATAGTATAACTAATATATGGAATTTTAGTATAATTATTCTTAAATATCCTGCAAATCCTTTATTCTAAGAGGAATTAATCAATAAAATATTAGTAATACACTAAATTAAGAAATGTTTATAAGAAGATTAAGATGTTTTTATAAGCATGCATAATCAATTAATTAAACAACTCTTAAAGTTTTTACAATACCAATAAATTAATTAAAAGATAATTTTTAAAATGAAATCAGAAATCTATTCTCCTGCTGAGGATTCTTATTTATTAGCAGAAAGTGTACAAGGATTTTTAAAAAAACAAAAAGACAAAAAAATAAAAATCCTTGACATGGGTAGTGGAAGCGGAATTCAAGCCCAAACATGTAAACAACTTGGTTTTAATAATATTTTAGCAGCAGACATAAATCCAGAAGCAGTAAAATATTTAAAAAAACAAAAAACAAAAGCAATTCATTCTAATCTTTTTTCAAGAATAAGTAAAAAACAAAAGTTCAACCTAATTATCTTTAATCCTCCTTATCTTCCAGCAGATAAATATGACAATAAACCTGACACAACAGCAGGAAAAAAAGGTTATGAATTAATAATTAAATTTCTAAGGCAGGCAAAATCTCATTTGGATAAAAAGGGAGTTATCTTATTATTATTTTCTTCATTATCCAAACCTAAAATAATAAAGAAACAAGCAAAAGATTTAGGATATAACCTAAATCTCTTAAACAAGCAAAAGCTTTTTTTTGAAGAATTGTATGTTTATGAACTGAAAATTAACAATTAATTCAAACATATTTCATACTACAATTATTTTTATATATCCTTAACTCAGTCTATTTTTAGAGGTAAATTCAATAAATATCAGTAATATAAATAATCTGGAGATATGAAGATGAGATTATTAATGAAAGCAACAAAATCCATAGCTTAATCAACAGATACCATAGCTATTAAAATTTTCATAATTCCAATAAATTAAGTAAAATAATAAATTCCAAAAATAAAAAATGGTGAAATTCGCACACATAGCAGATAGTCATTTAGGAGGATGGAGACAGCCAGAGCTTCAGGCTCTGAACACAGAATCTTTTAAAAGAGCAATCCAAACCTGCATTGAAGAAAAAGTAAATTTCATTCTTTTTTCAGGAGATTTATTTGACAGCTCTTTTCCACCTATTGAGGTCTTAAAAGATACTTTTACAGAATTCAGAAAATTAAAAGAAACAGGAATAAAATGTTTTGTAATTGCAGGAAGCCATGATTATTCTGTTTCAGGAAAAACATTTTTAGATGTTCTTGAAAAAGCAGGTTTCTGTGAAATCTGCAAGTATGAGGAAAAAGAAGATAAGATAATTCTCAAGCCATCTATTTTTGAATCCTATCATATTTATGGTTATCCTGGAAAAAAATCAGGACTAGAGGTTCAGGACTTGAAGAAATTGCAGATAGAAGAACCTTATTCAAGTTATTTTAGGATTTTGATGCTTCATACAACAATTACAGAAGCAGCACAAGGGCTTCCAATAGAATCTGTTTCTTTAGACAGTCTGCCAAAAGCAGATTACTATGCACTAGGGCATATTCATATTGATTTTGAAAAAGAAATAAATGGAAAACCAGCTATTTATGGAGGCCCAACATTTCCAAATAATTTGAAGGAATTGGAAGAATTAAAATTCGGAAGCTTTTATATAATAAATGTTGAAGGCTACACAAAAATAACAAAAAAAGAAATAAAACTCAAAGATGTTGAGTCAATAGAAGTTGAACTTGTTAATTCTCTAAAAGGGACAGAAAAAATAATCTCAGAATTAGAAAAAAGAAATTTAAAAGATAAAATAGTTCTTCTCAAGGTTTTTGGTTTATTAAAAGAAGGAAAAGTTTCTGATATCAAATTTCAGGAAATAGAAAATTACCTTGAAAAAGCAGGAGCTTATTCTTTCCTGAAAAATACCTCAAAACTGGAGATTGAAAAGCAAGAGCTTCAGATTCAACTGCAGACTCATGAAATGGAGAAGATTGAAGAAGTTTTAATTAAAAAATATGAAAAAGAAAATCCATCCAATCTAAATGAGCTTATTTTACCATTAATAGAAAATCTAAGCATTGAAAAACAAGAAGGTGAAAAGCAAGTCAGTTTTGAATCAAGATTATTTTCAAGCCTGGCTAAAATCTTGGGGGTGGAGCTGAATTAGGATGAGAACAAAACATATTGGTAATATAAATTTTGAAGAGGGGAGAATGAGTAGATTAAGCGAAAAGGATAATTTATATGCCTTAAACAACTCTTCCTCAATTTTATTAATTGACGCTACTAAACCTAAGAAAAATTCATTTGGACAATGGACAATGAATTTAAATTTATTAATATCGGTAATATGTAAAATAATTAGTAGTTATAAAAATGAAAATCAGTTGCTCTCGAGAAACAACTCCTCTTCCAAACTTATCAGAATATACAATACCAAAACAAATAAGTCTTTAGTTACATTACCAATAAATCCAGTTAAATTGTCAAAAACCAATAAATCAACAATCAACAGAAACCCTATCTCTCAAAGTTTTTACATTACCAACACATCATCAATTAAATCAAGTAAATTATCAGTAATATATAAATTTAGAAATGTTTATGAGAAGATTAAAATATTAAGTGGGATGTATAATAAAAAACTACAATCTCACTTATATCAACGGAAATAAATTTTCGGATAAAATTTTTTCCTTGATATTTAGGAAATGAGATTAATATGTCCGAAAATTAATTTCATTTACTATAATCAATTAATTAAACATCTTTTAAAATTTCCATAATTCCAATAAATTAAATATAAATCCAATGAAAAAATAACATGCTATTGAAAAGATTATACGTAGAAAACCTAAGAAGCTATGAAAAGCAGGAAATTATTTTTCCAAGAGGTTCTACTCTGCTTTCAGGAGACATAGGAAGCGGAAAAACAACTCTTCTGTTGGCAATTGAATTTGCATTGTTTGGCCTTCAGCCATCTCAAAAAGGAGCATCTCTTTTAAGAAGCAATGCAGAGGAAGCAAAAGTAATTCTTGAATTTGAAATTGAAGACAAGAATATAATAATTGAAAGAACATTGAAAAGATCAAAAAAATCAATTTCTCAGGAATATTGTTCAATAACAATTGATAAGGAAAAATTTGAAGAAAGTGTCACAGAAATAAAAAGCAAGATTTTGAAATTATTGAACTATCCTCAGGAATTTTCAAAAAAAACAAATCTTCTCTATAAATTTACAGTCTACACTCCTCAGGAAGAAATGAAGCAGATTATTCTTGAACCAGATGAAATCAGGCTTAATACTCTAAGACATGTTTTTGGCATAGATAAATACAAAAGAATAGAAGAAAACTCAACTCTTTTAACAGCAAGATTAAGAGAAAAAATAAGAATAAATGAAGGAATAATCTATAATCTTGAAGAATTAAAAGAAATTTTAAGTCAAAAACAGAACAATCTTATTGATTTAAGGGAAAAGCAAAAAGACATGCTTGCAATTTATAAAAGAGCAATAGAAATACGGGCTGAAAAAGAACAGAACTTAAATGAAATTCAGGAAAAAATAAACCAGAAAAAATCACTTGAAAATGAAAAATCCAAATCACTTATGCTTATTTCTGAAAAAAACCAAGGTGTTATAGGACTTCAAAACAGCATAAAAAGTTTAAATCTGCAGATTGAAGAAGCAAGAAAAATATCCTTTGATCAGGAAGAATACAATTCTCTTAATGAAAGAATAAAGTTTCAGGAAATTAAAGAAGATGAACTTCAAAAGGAATACATACAAGTTATTGGAAAAATAAATTCAGAAGAATCAAGGAAAAAAGAAATTCAATTGCTTAAAATAAAAATTTCAGGTTTGCAGAAATGTCCAACCTGTCTTCAGGAAGTTTCAGAAGAATACAAAAAAAATATTCTCTATAAAACAACAGATGAAATGACTATAACAGAAAAACTTCTTAATGAACTCAATTCAAGAAAATGTCAGTTATCAGAGCAGATTGATTTTGCAAAAAAATCAAGAGAAGAATTCAAAACTAAAAAATCAGAAATGGAAATGCTTAAACTAAAACTGGAGAATACTAAGGAAAAAGAGCAAAGGATTCTGGAGATTGAAGCGCAAAAACAATTTATTGAAAAAGACATTGAAATGTTAAAAAAACATATTGAAACAACTGATTCTTCTATTTTAGAATACTCAAAATATGATTCTGTTTATGAGCAGACAGGAAAAGAGCTTAAAGAAGCAAAATTATCAGAGAATAATTCTGCAATAAAAACAGCAGAAGTCAACAAGGAAATACAATTTTCAGAAAAAGATATTATAGAGAAAATAAATGAAGTTGAAAAAAAAGAAGAACTGAAAAGAAAAACAGAAAAAATAAGAGAGATTGAATATTGGGTGTCTGAAAAATTCATGGAAATTATTTTATTCACAGAAAAACAAATTATGCTCACTTTAAAGGAAGAATTTTCAAGATTATTCTCAAAATGGTTCTCAATCTTAGTGTCAGAATCCTTGTCAGCAAAACTAGATGATAATTTCTCTCCTGTCATTGAACAGCAGGATTATGAATTAGATTATTCATTCCTCTCAGGAGGAGAAAGAACAGCAATTGCATTAGCATATCGTCTCTCCCTAAACCAGGTTATAAATTCTATTTTAAGCAATATAAAGACAAGCAACCTAGTAATATTAGATGAGCCAACAGATGGTTTTTCATCACAACAGCTAGATAAGATGAGAGATGTTCTAAGCCAGCTCAATGTTGAGCAGCTCATCTTAGTATCTCATGAACAAAAGATAGAAGGATTCGTAGATAATATAATAAGGTTATCCAAGGAAATGGGAATTACAAGGGTGGAGGGGAGTTGAATTCAAATAATAAATGGTTGGAGTTGATTAACCTAAATTCATAATTTTATTCTTAAATTCATTAACATTACATATTTTAACTTTAAAGTTTTCTTTTAATTCTTTGTTAGAACATAATTTTTTATCATTAGTAACAAAATAATCACAATTATTTAATTCTGCTTGATGTAATAAAATTATGTCCATATGAGAAAAATCTTTTTTTGTCATTTTTTCTATTTTCTCCAAATTCATTTCTTTTGTTGAATAAACCCATTCAGAATTAATGAGAAAATTGTCTATGATGAGATTAATACCTTCAAGTTCTTTTCTACTCAGTTGTATATTCTCCTCAGCATCTCTGAACTCGTCTATAGTAAATCCACTCATAAAATTCTTTTCAGCTAATTTTAATCTCATTAAAACATCTCTTAATTCAAATCTGTTCCACATAGTTATAACATTCCTAAATTTATTAAGCTCAAATGCAGTTAGTATGGGTAAGAATTTTCTAAGACTTTTAGGAATTTTAATATTCTCATCTTCTTTGTAATAAATAAATGTAAATTTGACTAATATGTTTGTATCTAACATAATTTTCATAGAATCCATCTTAACCACCGAAAAATTTTCTTATTGCTCTTTTACTTACTATTCTTTTATTTGGTTTTCTAACACATCTCTTTGTTCTTTTAGAACGAGTATACCCTCTACTGCATCTTTTAGCCATTTCAACCTCTTTTTTATTATATCTAATAGATTTCTTATTATTTAAATCTTCTTTTTCACCAAAACTTCTTCAATTTTATCAACACACTTAGTCACATCTTTTTTAATATCACTCTCCCAAAACCTAAGTAAAGTCCATGCACCATTGTCTACTTTTGTTATGTATGCACTCTTGGACTTGTCTCGCCCTATGCCTTTTATTTGATGTTGATGAAGGTGACTGCCTGCAGGATATTTTTTTGGATTGGCGTGCCAGAAATCACCATCAACCTCTATAATTATTTTCTGTTGAGGAAAACAAAAGTCACACATAAACTTATTCATAAATTTATACTGGTGAATGAAGTCTATACCTTCATTATATCCCCTTTTTATTAATTCTTCTTTTATTTGCCTTTCTGGCTTTGTGTTCTCTGAGTGTGGGAAATCTCCAGATTCATATTGCCTTAGAATATTTTTTCTGCCCCATTTTGAAAGTTCAGGCATTTTCTTTCCCTTGTTCCAAACAGGTTTTTCCATTTTCTTTCCCTTGTTCCAAGGTATCTCGCCTTCCTCATACCTTTTCTTTTGTGCTTCTCTCATTCTTTTTATTACTTCAGGATTAGCCACCGATTTCTTATGAGCTTCGCTCATTTTCAAAATAGACTCAGATGTATGTTTTTTTCCTTTATTCCAAGCAGGTTGTCCTTTATGTGATTCACTTAATTCTCTTCTTGCCTCTGGAAATTTCTTAAAATATTCTATATGAGATTCACTCGCTCTCTTCCTTAATTCAGGATTAGACAACCATGTCTTTCTCCAAGTTTCTTTTTGTTTTTTTCTTGATTCTTCAGAATGATGTTTATGGGCTTCTCTTAGTCTTGCCCTCACTTCAGGATTAGATAATGTCCTTTTCATAGTTTCCTTTTGTTTCTGTATTGTTTCTTGAGAAGGGCTTATCCCCCTATTCCAAGAAGGTTTGCCTGTTTTGATTCCCTTTCTCCCAGAAGGCTTTCCTTTATGAACCTCACTTATCTTCTTTCTTGTTTCTTCAGAATGATGTTTTCCATAAAAAGGATTATTTTCTCCTACCATTTTGCCCTTCTTGGATTCACGCATTTTTTTTATGCTTTCTTCAGAATGATGTTTTCCAAACATAGGGTGATATTCTCCAGACATTTGAGGAAGTTTCTTACCTTTATTCCAAGGTATCTGTCCTTTCTTAAATTGCTTATTATGTTTTATATTAGTATGTTTCCCTTTATTCCAAGGCACTAACCCTTTCTTAAATCTTGTATCAGCCATATCTAAACCAAGAATCAGAAGCTTAAAAATTTGTCTTTTGGACATTAGAAGCAAACTATAAAAAGTTGATTTTATTGTACTTATTATGTTAATTCAGATAATAGCTGGAATAATAATTTTAATATTAGCAATAATCTGGATTAATTGGAGCAAGAAAGAAGATAAAGCTATAAGAATAAGTCGAGGTAACTGGATTAGAACAAAGGGAAGAAGATAAATTTAAGCGATGGAGTATATAAGTTGGCATGAAAGAGAAAATACGCAATAGTTATGATGAAGAATTGGAAAGACTTGATAATATAGAATATGCCAAGAGAGTTATTGGAGATAAATCCTTTCTTCGCAATAATCCAGAATACATAACTATTGAATTACAAAGAAGAACATTGCGTTCCCAAACCCCCAAATGGATAAATGTTGTAATGTTAATATTGGTAGCTTTAACTTTAATAATATCTTTATGGACATTATTGCACCATTATAGGATAATTTAATTTATTTAACATTACCATCTTTAAGAAATTTATTCTTGGACTATGGACAGAATAAATTAATTTTTTCCTCTCCGAAACATTTTTAAACCCCTTATTCCAACTATTTCTATAAATTCTAAAGAGTTAGCAAGTTAAATATGTTCTGAGAATTTATGATTAAGTAATAAAAAAATAAAAAATAAAATTATTAAAGGATTTTAATAAAAATGGACCAGGATTTAAAAAACAGCATTCTAAAATCAGGAACAACTATAATTGGAATTGTTTGTAGAGAGGGAGTTGTAATGGCTTCTGACAGAAGAGCAACAGGTGGAGGAATTATTCTAAGCAAAAATACTCAAAAAACAGTTAAAATAAATGATTATCTTGTTGTTTCAGGAACAGGAAATGCATCTGATATTGAAATGCAGAAAAAAATTATTGCAGCTGAATTAAAATTAAAAGAATTAAAATCAAAAAAAAGACCTACTGTAAAAGAAGCGGCTAATTTTATAGGAATGGTTACTTATAGAAGTATAAGACAACCTTCAATGATTCCTTCTATTGTAGGAACTCTAGTTGGAGGAGTCAATGATGATGGAACAACAGAACTTTACACTATTGAACCTGCTGGAACAGCTATGAAAGTAGAGGATTATGATGCTAATTTTGGTTCTGGTATGCCTTATGTCTTAGGATTATTAGAAAGACAATACAAAGAAGATTTATCTGTGAAAGAAGGAGTTGAACTTGCTATAGAAGCTTTAAAATCCTCAATGTCAAGAGATACTGGAAGTGGAAATGGCATAGATGTTTTTACAATAACAAAGAAAGAAATAAAACACGAAGTAGCAAAAGAAATAGCTCCTGAATATAAAGATAGCAAAGGAAAACCAAGAACAAATAGTTTCAATTAAAATATATCTCAAGAGGTGTATTAAAAA
Organism: Nanobdellota archaeon; assembly: GCA_038045105.1. Taxonomy (GTDB): domain Archaea; phylum Nanobdellota; class Nanobdellia; order Pacearchaeales; family GW2011-AR1; genus ARS1285. Next base: position 16,868 of record JBBSYU010000088.1, read on the forward strand.
ATAAAAAGATAGATTGTAATTTAATTAACAATTTATAAACAATTTAATAAATAATGGCAGATATTCTAAAAGACATACAAAAAGACTTAGGAGCATCTATAACAAGTGCTAACTTTGAAGCAGCAAACATTGTTCTCTATACAGATGACATTGAATTATTCAAGGATAATCAGGGAAAAATAAAAGAATTGGTTAATAAATTCAAAAAAAGAATAGAATTAAGAGTAGACCCTGAACTTGTGAAATCACAGGAAGATACTAAAAAAATAATAAAAGAAACAATTCCAGAGGAAGCAGAAGTTACAGATGTTTTATTTGACCCTCAGAGAAGTATTGTTGTTATTGAAGCTAAAAAACCAGGTTTGGTAATTGGAAAAGAAGGTTCTATTTTAAGGGAAATAAAAGACAAGAGTTTTTGGATTCCTCAAGTTCAGAGAAGTCCTGCAATAAAATCCAAGATTACTGAAAATATAAGGGCTGTTCTTTATCAGAATAATAATTCAAGAAAAAAATTCTTAAATGCAGTTGGAAAAAAAATCTACAAAGAATGGAATCCTGAAAAAGTTGAAGAATGGATAAGAATAACTATTCTTGGCGGAGGAAGGCAGGTAGGAAGAAGCTGTCTCTTGCTTTCAACACCTCAAACAAAAGTTCTTTTAGATTGCGGAATAAATGTTGCTGGAAAAGGAAAAGAAAAATTCCCCTACTTAGATGTTTCTGAATTTAAAATAAATGAACTAGATGCAATTATATTAAGTCATGCACATCTTGACCATTCAGGACTGATTCCATACTTAGTAAAAATGGGTTATGCAGGCCCAATATATATGACATCTCCAACAAGAGATATCTCTGCTCTTCTGGCATTAGATTTCATAGGAGTTGCATATAAGCAGGCATCTGCTCCATTATTTTCATCAACAGATATAAAAGAAATGGTTAAACATACTATCTGTCTGGAATATAATGAAGTAACAGATATTGCACCTGACATGAGAATAACTTTTTACAATGCAGGACATGCTTTAGGAAGTGCATTAACTCATATCAATGTTGGAAATGGAGCTCATAATCTTGTTTACACTGGAGATTTCAAATTTGACAGAACAAGATTATTAGACAGGGCAATTTCAAATTTCCCAAGAATAGAAACTTTAATTATGGAATCAACTTATGGTGGAAAAAACAATCTTCTTCCAACAAGAAAAGAAGCAGAAGACCAGTTAATTAATACAATCAAAGAGACAATTGAGAAAAAAGGGAAAATTCTTATACCTGAACTAGGATTAGGAAGAGCTCAGGAAACAATGCTTATTCTGGAAGAAGCAATGAGAAATAACCAGCTTCCAAAAGTTCCAATTTACATTGATGGAATGATATGGGATATTAATGGAATACACACAGTTTATCCTGATTTCTTGAATTCAAATGTAAGAAGAGAAGTTTTTGCAGACAATAATCCATTTTCATCTGATATTTTCCAGAGAATAGGTTCTTCTCAAGAAAGAAAAATAGTTGTTGAAGGAGGCCCTTGTGTTGTTCTTGCAACATCTGGAATGCTCCAGGGAGGAGCATCAGTGGAATATTTCAGGCATTTTGCGCAGAGCAAAAACAATAAAATTTGTTTTGTCTGTTATCAGGGACAAGGTTCTCTAGGAAGACTTATTCAGGAAGGAATAAAGCAGATAAAAATGAATGTTGAGGGTTCAGAGGAAGATATTGATGTTAATTTAGAGGTTGTTACAATTGATGGAATGTCTGCTCATGCAGGAAGAAAAGAGCTTTTGGAATTTGCAAACAGATGCCAGCCAAAACCTAACAGGATAATTATAAATCATGGAGAGCAAAGCAAATGCCTGGATTTGGCATCATCAATATACAAATTACACCATATGGAGACTAATGTTCCTAGAAACCTGGAAACTATAAGGATGAGATAAAAATAAAATACAATTTTTAAATAATACTCTTATCCTCTATAATATATTAACATTTGGAAATTTCTTCTAAAAAAATTTCTCAAAAATATTTTACTATTGTCAGAATTAATATGTCAAGAATTATTTTTATGTAAACTCCTTACTTTAGTTTGTGAGATAGTAAAAATAATTCTTGAGCATGCTCAAGAACCATACTTATGACACGCCA
>JBBSYU010000089.1:0-6117 GCA_038045105.1 Nanobdellota archaeon
TAGAAATAAGTTACGCTACAGACTAAAAGTCTGTAGTTATCTTACAGCAAATATAAATTCTCTCTGTGCATTTCCAAGATTAGCATAAAATTGTCTTAATTTTTCAGAAATCCACTGCCTTTCCTTAACTAATAAAGTGTAGAGTTTTTTTGCTTCTGGAAAATCATCAAGCAAAGCCATCTGAAGCCTTGGCCTTTCTACTAAATGGGATGCATATCTTATTTCTGGCTTGTCATTTTTTCTTCCAACATAACTTACATCAGGAACATTAGCAACTGCAACTTCTTTTTTAACAAGCCCTGCCAAACCTTTCATTGGAAAACTTACAACAAATCCATTTTCATCATCTCCTTTAATAACATAATATTCTTGCTCATCTCTATCTACCCTCTTTTGTCTTTTACAAAGAACAACCTCACATTTTGGAGTTTTTCTAAGTCGTGCAAAGAGTTTCATTTGATTCCAGTAAACCCATTTATTGAAATTTTCTTTTAAAGGAGCATTATAATAATAAATTGTAATAAGTTTATCTTTACCAACAATCTCTTTCACAAATTTTTCAAAATCAAAGAAAACATCTGAATATCTTACATTAATTGTCTTTAATCCATAATAAAAATTAGCACCATCAATATAAATAGAAACTCTTTTTATCATTTTAATAAAAATCCGGTCTTGACTTGTGTCCAGAACCGGGAATACATAAGCGGGATGTCAAAAAGACTTAAGGCATTCCCTGATACCTAATATATTTAGAATATGCTGTTATTTAAGCTTTTTGGGAGGTAGAATTTTTAATTAAAAGATATATGGGTTGCGAAGAGAATGGATTATTCTTTCTGCTGAGGGTTATAATCTTCAGGCCTAACACCTATATCCTCAGACACCCTATCAAGAAGAGTTTCATAAAGTTTTAATCCTTTTTGAGATAATACTACAGTTTTTCCTCTGATTAAATCTATGTATCCTTTATCATTTAAGAATTGAGTTAGTGTGGGATCTAATGATTTTTTTTCACTAGAGAGAACCAATCTACCTCCGGAATGTATTGCAACAATGGCTTCTAGAATTGGTACACTGAATGGTACTAAATTATTTCTTGATTTTGTCATTTTATTTTATCTTAATTTATTATTTATAAATTTACTCCCTCGTAGCCTGGTCAAATAAGAATGCAAGAGCTGTTGTGAAAAAAGGTGTGTTAAGCCAGACAGCTATTTCTTCATCTGGAGCACTTCCTTTTGAGATTATGAAGAGAACCTGTTCATTGTCTGTTATAAAAAACTTAGCATCAATGCTTATTGCTTTTGCTTTTATCTTGAATTTGCTGCTTATTTTTTTTATTTCTTTTTCATCACCTGATAAAGCAACTTTCAGTGTTATGTTTGCTTTTTTAAGTCTGTCAAAAACTGATGAAAAGAATCTTGATTTTGACTGAATCTCTGATACAGAAGTGCAAATTATTGCTTCTTTTTTTGCATTTTCCAAAAGTTCTTTTAAATGATTGTATATGGTTAATCTTCCTTTTATAGAGCCTGAAATATCTTCATGCCTCACAGGAACTATTCCTACTGTATAAAGGTTTTCCAGTTCTGAATATTCCTGAGTATCTTTTAGTTTTAAAAGAGTTTTAACTTTTTCTTCAGCATCTCTTTGAGCATTTGATTTTAGTTTTTCAATGATTATTTTTGGCTTTACTGCAATGTATTTAACTGGTTTTCCAAGCTTCATCAATGCAAATCCCTGCTTTTCAAGACTTTCAAGAACATCATAGGTTCTGCTTCTTGGAACTCTTGAGATTTCAGCTATTTCACCTGCACTAGCTATTCCTTTTCCTAGCAATGCCAGCCAGACTTTTGTCTCATAGATGTTAAGTCCAAAGTAATCCTTAATCTGATTAATTAGTTCTGGTTTGATTATCATTTTATTGTTTCAATACTTCAAAATTTAGTCTTGTAAATCCTAATGCTGATTTTTCCGCTCTTGTTGGTGCTAATGTCTTTGAAGTATTTACTGGTTGAGGAAGAGTTCTTGAAAAATAGAGAAATTCTATTCTTGTTAATTCCCCATTTGACATGAATTCATCTACTGCATTAACTTGCCTATAAACTTGTGAAGTGCTTTCCATTTTACTACCTAAAACCTATGAAAAAAGGGTTTATAAATCTTATGTTTGTTGTCACTATACAATTAGAACAAAAAGATAAAGTTTAAAAGGGACGAGGATTTAGAGAGAAAATGGGAATAACTGATGGATTTACTGTTGAAAGCTGGAAACATATATTTCTTCCAGCTGAAGATGCTTGTAAATATTCGCAATCAGAGCAATCAAAGGATTTTGGGATAATTTCTGTTGCTGATGGGATAACAAGAGACTGCACTAATGGAGAACTTCCTGACACAAGAACTTTAGTTGGACAATTTAAATTTGTTTATGGATATCCAAGACCAAGTCCTGCATTTTATGTTGCAGATTTATTTTGCAGAGCATTTAATGTTAATTTGGGGCTAATGCATTTAATGCATTCTGAAAAAGAAAGGGATAAGTTAGATGAAAATGATGTTTCTGAAGGATTTAAATTAGCTAATCAACAGATTAGAATTTTTAATCAGATTAAATTTCCAAATCCAAATTATTTAAAAAATGATTTGGCTGGGTGTGTTGCATCCGGAGCTGTAATCAATGGAAGAGATGTTTTTTATGGTTATATTGCTGATTGCGGATTTATTGTTTTTGATAATAATGGAAATATTAGATTCAAAACTCCAAATGAAGGACCAAACAGCAAAGGAAGCATTGATGAAGATGTTACAAAAAGATTTTTCAGCAGTTTTAAATTTACTTTAGGAAGAAGGATGATAAGAAGTGTTTATAGAAATAATCCTAAAGAACCTCTTTCTTATGGAGCTTTGACAGGAGAAATTGAAGCACTTGATTATGTCAGAACAGGTTATTTTGAGTTAAGATTTGATGATATTGCAATGGTTTTTACAGATGGTTTGGAAAAGGTTATACAAAGCGGAGAATTTGCAGATGGAATAAGGGCTAGAGATTTTGCAAGATTAAAAAAATTATGCAAAAGAAATGTGAGAACAGAAGGGAGTCTGTGTTATGCAGGCTGATTAAAATGAACTTTAATAAACTTTTAGTTTTTAGTTTGATATTTTTATTTGGTTTTTTTAGTGCAAACTTTTTTAGTTATTATCTTGCTTATGGATTAGAAAATCCTTTTGTAAATAATTTTAACTTTAGTGATACTAATCATGCCCCTTTTGATTTTATAAAAGAAAATCAGATACAGATTTATGATGACAAGGTTGTAATTAATGTTGATGGAGCAAGCTTAAGCAAATATGCTCCTACAGGGAGCATGAAGCCTGTGCTTGATGAAAATTCAAATGGAATAAGAATTGTTCCTAAAAATGAAGATGAGATTCATGTTGGGGACATAATAACTTTTGAACAAGATGGAAATCTGATTATTCATAGGGTTATTGAAAAAGGAACTGATAAAGAAGGTATTTATTTTATTGCTAAAGGAGATAATAATACAATTAGTGATGGAAAAATAAGGTTTAAAGATATTAAATATCTAACAATAATGATTGTGTGGTAAAAATTGTTGATATTAAAAATTACATGCTCTAAGTCTAATGTAATTTTTCTATTTTATTGTTAGCATGACATCCTCCCACACATAAATGTGTGGGTTTCCTTGGTATTGTCTAATCTCAGTTGTTACATCTGTTGCTGTCACCTTGATGAATTTAATTCATCTACTTATTTTTCTTAATCATCTCATCTGCGCAGCTCATCAGTTTTTCATATTACTAATATTTATCACGGCATAAATGCCGTGGATTTTTTTCTATTTAAATTATCTTAAAACTCATCAGTATCCAGTCAATCATCATTCCCAAATAGATTCCAATAGTCAGGAAAGGCATTGCTGGGTAGAACTTGCCTTTTCTTGCAAACATGAATAAAGTTAGTAATGCGAGAGTTGCAAACAAAGCTATAATCAATGAAGGAATTATTGAAAGATAAGTTTTGTAGAAAACACCTGCGGTGATTATTGGAAAAACAATATCTCCTCCGCCAAGGATTGCTAAACTCACTTTTATTCTTGCTTGTTTAAACTTCTTTTCAATAAATTCATCTGACTTGTCTATGTATTTTTCTTTTATTAAATTTATTTTTTGTTTTTGTTTTTTATCTGCATAAGGAATAAAAAATCCTGTGAAAAATCTAAGATTATTAATCTGGTAATTTGCCATTTTTTGCATGAATTGGGTGTGCCAGACAGCCCAAATATCATAAAGAGAAATTACCAATAGAAATATTATTATTCCAAAAATATTAATTATTGGAACAAGAACAGCCGCTATTCCTGGATAAATCAAAAGTTCTGAAAAATTATGTATCTGAATGTTTCTCTTGAATATCTTGAAATAAGCCAGAATAAGTGCAACTACTAATGAAATAATTGCAGAATAAATTATATTTGTTTTTGTTAAAAAAGCATTTAGTGCAATTGCAAGAGCCAAAGCTGTAACACTAAAAAACCAGAATCTGATAAAAGTTTCTGCATTTAATCTTATTAATAATAAAAATACTCCTATTGCAATTACAAATGAAATAAGTATGTGAAAAATTGAAAACTGCTCCTGAACTTCTTTTGGAGGCTGCATATTATATGGAAGAGGTGTTTCAGGAGACTGGTAAACTGAAATAACAAATAATCCTATTAATTGTGTTATTATGAACATAACTATAAGGATAATTGTTATTTTTAGATTGTGTTTCATATTTTCTTTTTTGAATTAAGATTATATTTTTATTAATAATATAAATTTCTATCAGTTATGCCTGAGTTGATTGAGTTATTTAGTAATTATTCTCTCACCAACATCTTCCAACTACCCATTTTCACCCCATTAGTTTTTTACATTACTAAAATTATATAATGAAAAGGAGTTTAAAAACTTATTTCATAAATTTTTAACTCATTCAAAACTTACATTTTGAAGATTTAGAAATATTAGTAATTCAAATGGCTTTATCATATATGTAACTGTTGATTTTAGTTATTTGAAATCTCATAATCATTTTTTGCATCTCATTAATATCTTATAAAATTATCACATTACTGATAAAGAAGTATTTTCTGCTATTTTTGGGTGTAGAAAGTGAAAGTTTCCTTTATATTTAAATTTATTTTCATGGGTTTATATATTATGAATAATAATGATATTTATAAGATAAAAATATCTATTTCTTAAAATGGCTGAGACAACTAAAACTTATAAAACTAAATGTGCTACTGATGGCAAGCCAATTAGTTATAAAAGATGGCCTGTTTCTAATGTTATTAAGGATTTAGTTAGGCAGGGAGGTTTGGAAAGAGATTGCTTAGAATTGGAGAATGATGGATTTGACAGTTATCTTGCTGTGCATAAGGGAAATTATAAAGGAAATAGATTTGAAATGAGATGGGAACATGAAATATTTCTTTTAATTGCTATGAAAAGAGATGAACCTGAATTAGTTCAGGCTTTTGCAAAAGTTCTTGGACAAAAACCTTTTGCAAGATATGTTTTTGAAGGTTATGAAAAACCTGTTACTTATGAATGGGAATACGCCTATACTGATGAAGAAGGTAAGGTTGACAAAGGTAAAGCTGATAAAAGATTTAAAGAATTAAAAGAAGATGAAAGGAAAAAAGAGTTAGTGAGGATGGATGAGGAATAGAACTTCATTGGTAATATATAATCACTTCAAGTCTAATAATAATTTCTTAATATCCTCAGTAATTTAATAAATGTAAGTTATGAAGATGAGAAGCAAAATGAATTAAACAGCAATTTCGCTTGAATAAGAGATGTTCTATCTTCCTGTTTTATATATTACCAATATATCTATTATTCTTCAGATTCATAATTGAATTACCTCACTTCTGATGCATAATTATTAATTTTTTACATTATTGATACTTCAATTATTGTTTTGAATTGAAATAATACTTCCCCCTGAATTGCTTCTACTACTATACTTTAAATTATTTTTGTCAAGACAATGCCTTCGGCATACTAACTAACCCCTCAATCCAATAATTC